>JAIOSM010000020.1 GCA_021107575.1 Desulfobacteraceae bacterium
AAAAATCATAAAAAACTTTGACTTCATCATCTTATCTCCAAAATAAAAAAACCATTCTCTGAACAAAACACCTGATATTCAGAGGATGGTTAAATATGAATTCGTTCCCTCCGCCGGTATTATCCGGATCAGGTTATGAACGGTCGGGCTCTCCCCTCTCAGCATGTGAATCATGCTCCCGTACAAATCTTTTTCCTAGTTACACTGAATAAAACGATTTCTTTAAACTGTCAAGCAATAATACTGTTTTCTTAATCATCTGTTACCAAACACTTTCTTTAATAAATCAGTAATTTGCCTTCCGGGGTTTTCACGTATAGCGGCTTCTTCCTTTGCAATATAATGGAAGATGCCATCCATTCCTTTTTTAACAACATGGTCTGTTAAGTTTGCTTTTATATCAGGTACAAACGGCAATGACTTATAATTATTTATTACATTATCGTAGGCTTTAACTGCGCCTACCTTTGCAAGACTGTTTTGAACTATTGGGTGCATTTCTTCGCTTAATGATGGAGACATTGTCCTTTGAAAATATTGTGTTGCAGAATCTTTGGGACCATCATAAATACCTTTAATGTCGTCAAATGTCATTTCAGTTATTGATTGCCAAAAAAGTTTTTTAGCCTTTTTAGTTGCGACTTCAGCTGCGCGGTTAAGTTTTAATTCAAGGTCATCAGCTATTTGAGACATCCCGACTTTAGCTAATACGTTCTTTACAGTTTGTAATTGGTCTGGCAATGGTATGTGAATTGCAGAATCAGTATTGAATCCATCCACAGCGCTTAATTGTTCAACTACGTTTTCCGAGCCGATACGCAGTGCTTCCTTAAATGCTTTGCCAATCTCATTGATACTGGGCTCGTTCGAATTATTGTTGCTGGTGGATGTTTTAAAAGCATCAAAAAGACCTTCCAACCAGTTACTTCCAGCACTTGCCCCGCTTACTAAAAGTGAAAAAACGACCAAAATCAGTACAATAATTTTTTTATACTTTTTCATGAGAGGCTCCCTTTTTTTAACCAGACTATTTTGTTAAGATAAATTCATTCAAGTCTGAATCAAGTATATTTTTAAGCTCAATAAAATTCTCTTCTCTGGTTTCCGTGAATAGAAAACCAAAGACAGGGTATTTTTTAAAATTAATTTTTCTTAACTCTATTGGCTTTTCAAATTTTGCAAGTAACTTTTCATAATTAAATGATCTGATCTCCTCTACATCTATTCCGGTTGAATTGTCCAACACAATAATACTAAAAAGTTTTCCTTGTTTCCCTTTGAGAAGTTCAGGCCAATCCGGTTTTTTCTGTAAGTAATAATATAAGTAAGGGTTGAATCCATAGGCCATAAAAGATAAATCAGAGGTAGTACACCAACCACCAAACCGCATTGGGTTAACTTCTATGGGTAACAGAGTACCATCAATATCTCTTCTGAGTTCAATATGCACAGGAAAATTTTTTACACAAGCCACATTGCCAATTTTCTCTGCAAACTCTGTAAACTCTTGAAGATTATTCTCTATAATTTCCTTTGATGACGTGTAAACTCTATCACTTACATCAGTATCTGACGAAAAAGTATGCTTTAATATACTTAGAATAACCGGCTCACCATTGGCATTATAATATGCATCAACAGCAAATTCCTCACCATTAATGCATTGTTCAATAATAAATGAGCTGGTGTCCAGTACTTCTTCCGGGTATAAACCCGTGATTTGGTCTATTTCTGCAATTATTGAGTCAATTGTATTACCCCATTCTTCAGAATTTGAAACTTTATAAACCCCCATACTAAAAAAACCAATAGCTGGTTTGATGATAAATGGTACAGGCAATTCGTTAAACTGAATATTTTTTAAGTCTTCAACGCGAACCCCTTTGAAATAAAAATTCGGGAAAACTGATTTTGTCAACTCGCGAAACTTCAACTTATCTTTAAATAACTCTATTTTCAAAGGAAGATTACTAAATGCCAAATGCTTTGCTATCCATCCTATTGAATTTTCAGATACAGTGTAGATGATAGGATCATCTGTCTCCTGAACTATTTTAATGGCTCTTGCTTCACTAATTATTTTTGTTCCACTGTAAAGATTTAACTCTTTTACTATATCTGTACCAACTACAGGGATGGCATTATCTCTGACAGTCATCTTGAAAAAATCAGATACATAGGGTTTGTCTACAAAAAACATTGTTTTACTCCTAACATATGGGATTATTTAACCTCCAATATCCTGGATCATTATCAGCCCAGGACAGTGGTCTTCATATTCAGTCCCTTCAGAGTTCCTCTGTTTGAGGACTACTGTCAATTTGATCAATGGCTTTGCGTATTCTTGTGACAGTTTTATCTTTACCAAGTGCAAGAATCATTTCAAAAATCCCGGGGCTTACATTTGTTCCTGTTAATGCTACTCTTACAGGTTGTGCTATTTTTCCGAACTTTAATTGAGTTTCATCCATTACTTTTTTAAAAGCGGTTTCAAGGTTCTCCTGAGTGAAGTCATCAATTTGTTCAATATAATCAGCTACCTTTATCATTGGTTCAATGCTTGCAGGCTTTAGGTTCTTTAACTTTACTTTTTCATCAAATTCAACAATATCTTTGTAATAAAAAGCAATACTTTCAGACATTTCAATAAGAGTTTTACTTCTTGGCTGAAGGGTTGCTATAGCAGCTTGTGTAAATTGATCATTTTCAGCATCAATCCCATTTTTTTTAAGCAGTGGAATAAGCTGATCTGCAAGTAGTCCCGGAGAAGTCTTCTGAATATGTTTTGAGTTAAGGCTTGAAAGTTTTACAAGATCAAACATTGAGGCTGATTTACCAAGGCTTTTAAGTGAAAATTTTTCTATCAGGTCACCCCGGGTAAAAAATTCCTGATCACCATGGGACCATCCTAGCCGTACAAGATAGTTAATCATGGCATCAGGAAGGTATCCCATATTTTTATATTCACTCACAGACATTGCTCCATGCCTTTTACTTAGTCGTGATTTATCAGCACCAAGTACCATGGGAACATGACCAAAAACAGGGAGGTTTACTCCAAGAGCATTATAAATCATGATTTGCTTTGGTGTGTTTATAAGATGATCATCGCCTCGAATAACAGTATTAATTCCCATTGTAATGTCATCAACAACGACTGCCAGGTTATACATGGCAGAGCCATCACTCCTTTGAATTATAAAATCATCAATTTCACTGTTCTGGAATGCTGTGCTTCCCTTTACAACATCATCAACAATGGTTACTCCTGTAAAAGGAGTTTTAAGCCTTACTACAGAATTTTCGCCCTTTGGAAGGTCTAATTCTCTACATTTTCCGTTATACATGGGTTTTTTGCCTGCAGCTTTTGCCTGCTCCCGCATGGTATCTACTTCCTCGGAAGTGCAGTTACAATAATAGGCATGCCCCTGTTCAATAAGCTGCTCTATATGTTTTCTGTGAGTATCAGCTCGTTCGCTTTGAAAATATGGGCCATCATCCCAATCAATTCCAAGCCATTCAAGGGATTCAAGAATTGCCGCGACAGATTCTTTTGTAGATCTCGCCTTGTCAGTGTCTTCAATTCTTAATACAAATTTTCCCTTATTGGCTCTTGCATAAAGCCAGTTAAAAAGTGCTGTACGCGCTCCTCCTATATGTAAGTATCCACTGGGGCTAGGTGGGAACCGTGTAATTATTTGATCCATATTTTCTCCAAAAATTAATATTATATAATTTAATTGAACTTAATTACATTTATTTAGTTACTTTAATAGTTACTTTAAAAGTAAGTTTGCAAATTATCATATTATTGAATTTTGAGCAATCAAGTTGTGGGGTGTCTGAATTCTATTCAAATTGCCCGTTAATAGGCCTTATAACAAATATATCAATCTGCATTTTCTCATTGACACCATCTTAAAATGTAATAATTCTCAAAAAAAGTTTAATCAAACATTAACTTAACAGAATATTGCAGGATTAATTGTTTAAAGGCAGCAATATCAACGTTACCTGGATCAACATTATTTGGCATCAAAATCTTCCCAGTCATATTTTGGATCTTTGATTACCTTAATCCAATACAAGTTACCAGAATTACGCCATGGGTCTAGGATATATCCTGTAGAGAAAGATTTACCTTTAGCAGTTATCACTAAAGAACTGTGCTCATGCATCTTGCCGCGGGAAGAAACGCCCCAATAGATATCTAAGCTTTCAGGGTTTAACTCCCGGCTGCGTTTGATTAGATCTTCTGCCCAGTTGCGGCACAAACCACGAGATCTAAAACCTGTGTTCACCATTGCGTTGTGTAATAAGGGAGGGGTGACCAGCTTATATCTGTTTGCTAAAACTTGAGGATAATATACTGCCATATTAGAAATAGCATCAGCATCTCGATATGTTACGTTTGGGTCCATGTTAAGCAAGGCGTTCCTGATTCCTATTACTTTCTGGCGCTCATATTGAGTTGCCTCAGGGTTGGTGGCTCTGCCTTTACTGTCTATTTTTGCAGTTGGATAGGAGGCGCTAATACAACTGGTTAATAACAAAACTAATGATATTGGGAGTAGTTTATACATAGTGAATATTTTATACTTGCACAATTTTTTGGAATGTTCCAGATACTTTTCAGCTTTAATGCATCCCTACAGGATAATATATTCCCTTAATTTTGATGGATATTATTTACAGAAACTTGTTGTGCTGGTGGGAAACAAGTTGACACCATTGAGTGAGTATATTACTGTAATTGCATCATTTTAACATGATACAAAAGTAATTGAATTGGATAATCGGATTCGATAAAGGAGACAGCATGAACAAAAAATTCAAATTTTTATTCTTATTAATAGTATTTACCTTTGTTTTTATTACAACAGGCTTTTGCACACCACGGGTCGCTATAATGGATTTTGATAATAGAACTCCATATGGCAGTTATCAACTGGGCACAGGCGCATCTGACATACTGACAACGGAACTCGTGAAACTTAATAAATTTGATATGTATGAGCGTGACCGCCTGAACAGCATAGTTTCAGAGCAGGATTTAGGTGCTTCAGGAAGAGTAGATGCTGCTACTGCTGCTAAAATAGGTAAAATTGCAGGTGTTAACTACATTATTACCGGGGCTGTGACAGAATATGGTAAAACTAAAGGCGGTGGCGGTGGTCACGGTGTCAGCCTTGGGAGAATAGGGTACCATGCTACAGTAGATGTACGTATGGTTAATGCTGTAACAGGAAAAATTGTTTTTGCTGACAGTGGCAGCGCCAGTAGTTCTTCAACAAAAGTTAGCGTATTTGGGTTTGGCGGAGGGCAAAGTTTTAATGAAAAAGCTGCTACAGAGACAATGCGTCAGGCAATTCAACAATTAGCAGAAAAAATTTCCACCCTTAATTTAGCAGGATCAGGAAAAGTCTCAACTGGTGGTAGCGGCAATACAAAAGCAATTTTAATTGCGGATGTAGATGGTAATACTATTACCCTTAATAAAGGAACAGAGTTGGGACTTATAGAAGGAACAGTCTTGACTGTTAAGCGAAAAGGCAAAGTTATTAAAGATCCGGCAACAGGTAAAGTTTTAAAGATAAAATATAAGACAGTGGGCAAAATTAAGGTGACTGAATCAGAAAAAGGCTATTCAGAGTGCATTATTATCAGTGGCTCCGGGTTTAAAGTTGGTGATATAGTAAAATAGACAATTTCATATAAGATTTTAAGGCACATGATTATGGGAACAAACAATGTAATATTCTTAGAAATACTGGAATGGTTTGATCAAACAGGTAAGGAAATTGTACAGCGTATTCCAGAAAATGGCTCCGGCGAAATTAAGCTTGGAGCACAAATGATTGTAAGAGAAAATCAGGCAGGAATTTTCTTTTATAATGGTAAAGCAATACATGTGTTTGGACCTGGTCGGCATACATTAAAAACAGGGAATATCCCTATTTTAAATAAAATCATGGCGATTCCCTGGGGACTTTCAAGCCCCTTAAGAGCAGAAGCTTATTTCATAAACATGAAAGTTTTTGCTAATCTAAAGTGGGGTACAAGAGATCCTGTAGCATTTAAGGACAGCGAGCTTGGACTTATCAGGCTCAGGGCATTTGGGATATTTAATATCAGAATTATTCAACCTCTGCTTTTTGTTAATTCTTTGATAGGCACAATGTCAGCCTTTACCACAGCAAATCTTGAAGAATACCTGGGACAGGTCATTGTATCCCGTTTAAACGATTTTATGGGTGAACATCTTGATACCATTCTAAATCTTCCGGGCAAATATGATGAATGGGCAAAAGGTCTTCAACAAAGGCTTACAGAAGATTTTTCCAAATTCGGACTTGGTTTGACAAGTCTTTATATCAATTCCATAACTCCACCCCAGGAAGTGCAGAGAATGATGGATGATAAGAGTAAAATGGGATTGTTTGATGATATGAATAAACTTATGCAGTTGAAGGCTGCCTCTTCCATGGAAAAAGCTGCTGAAAACCCAGGAATGGCTGGGCAGGGGATGGGCATGGGGCTTGGTTTTATGATGCCGTCAATGATTTCAAATATTTTTGACAATAAGACTGCTGAAAAAAAAGAGGCTGCAACAAACACTCAGCAATGCCCTGATTGTAAACAGATGGTTCCCAGCGATGCAGGGTTTTGCCCATATTGCGGGCATCAGATTATGGTATTGGAGCAATGCCGATCCTGTGGAAAAAATTTGTCATTAAATGCAAAATTCTGTCCTAAATGTGGTACTAAAGTTGAAAAAGAAAAAAAACAGCAACAGAATAAATTCTGTTCAAATTGTGGGACAGAAAATTTATTAAATTCAAAATTCTGTAATGGTTGTGGTGAGAAGTTCTAATTTCCAGATTGATATACAGTGCCCCCAATGCGGGGCACCTGTTGTGTTGGAAGAAACAGAAAATATTATTGAATGCCCTTTTTGCAGAGTGCGCAGCATTTTGTCTACCCAACCTTATCCATGTTATTATTTTGAGCCGCGCCAGGAACAACTTTCAGACCTTTCTGTTGTGTATATACCTTATTGGAGGTTTAAAGGACTTGAGTTTGCCCTGAACAGTACTCAGGTTTCTTACAGAGTAATTGACAGTAGCTGGCTTGCCATAGATAGAGAGGATAAACATGATATTCCTTCTTCCCTTGGGTTGCGATCCCAGACTCAAAAATTAAAGTTTATTCAGCCTGATACCAAAGGATTATTCTGCCCTCCTTTAATCAATAAAAAACAAATTCTTCGCCGTATTAATAAAAAATATTCCAAAACTCCCGGGGTTAATAAACTTAAAAACAAATCAGGCAACCAGGCATATATTCATGTGGGCGAAATAATCAGTCTTATTTATTTGCCTTTTTATAAGGCAAAGCATGAATTATTCGATGGGCTTACCGGAAAAAAGGTTGATGCGCTGCCAAAACAATTGGAACAGTTTTCTGATCAGGGCAAACCACCTGAATATAATTTTAGTTTTATGCCGGGGTTATGTCCAAATTGTGGATGGGAGCTTAGTGGAGAAACTGACAGTCTTGTGCTTATATGCAAAGGTTGTTTTAGAGCATTTCTCATCAGGAATAAAAAATTGAACCAGATTGAAGTCCAATTTGCTTCTTTACAGCCTGATACTGATCTCTTTATACCTTTCTGGAAACTTTCAATAAATTTTTCAAAAATATTTTGTTCAAAATATTCTGATATCATGCGGCTTGCTAATCTTCCAAAAGCTATTCTCGAAGAACACAAAATAAAGGATTTTCATTTTTTTATCCCGGCATTTAAAGTTAATCCAAAACTTTTTTTGCGCCTTGGTAAACAGGTCAGCCTTTTACAGCCGGATTCGACTGTACTTGATAAACTACCCAAGGGTAAAATTTACCCGGCAAATTTGCCTTTACAGGAAGGGCTTGAGGCAGTTCCTCCGGTATTGATGGATCTTTGTAAAAGGAAAAAAGAACTTTGGGATATGCTTATTTTAGAA
The DNA here is from genome assembly GCA_021107575.1 of Desulfobacteraceae bacterium. GTDB lineage: Bacteria > Desulfobacterota > Desulfobacteria > Desulfobacterales > Desulfobacteraceae > JAIOSM01. The sequence goes on from JAIOSM010000020.1 coordinate 8,007, forward strand.
AAAATAAAGCTTGGGAAATATAGTCTTGTATATCTTTCTTTTAAAAAAGTTGGCTTGGAATATGTGCAATCTGAATTCAGGTTTAGTCTTCCAAAAAATTCACTCAAGTTTGGAAGAAAGCTTTAATCATCTTTTTAAAAAGTTTAACCCACCAACCCCAAGAAGAGTTATAGCAATAATTTTAAATATAACATTAACCTGATAACTGATATCAAATCCATAAAGGGGAATAAGTAAAAAAGCAATATCGGCAACCAGTAAAAATCCGATTGTTGATATGATCATGTTAATAACTTTTTCTATTAGTCCTCCATGATATTTGCGTCGGGCATTCATGAATATGATAATAATTATGATGTAAATTGAAACTGTAACAACAACAAAAAGTGTCAACATCAGGCTATTAATATTTACTGCTTCAGGCATGTTCTCTCCTATCTATTTTATTAATCGTTTCAGGTTTTGCATCATATAAGATTTAAGCTCTGTGTCCATTGCAAACCTTTCCATATCCCCTATAATGACTTGCATTTTTTTTATAGTTTTAGCTCGTAACCCGACTCCAAGTTCTCTTTTTAGTTTATCAAGGCTAATTTTGTATACTGTTAAAAAAGCATCAATAAAAGTAAATCTTTTCTCAGGAAATGGAAAAGAGCGGGATATATTTTGTAAAACAATATCTATTTTTAACTCTTCAGGCTTGTCCAGGGAAATCTTATCAAAAGTTTTTAAATAAGATTGTTTAAGCTTTGATTGGGTTTCTTTCATCAATATTTTTCCATGTTCGCCAAGTTCGTCTGTTAATTCTTTTATCACAATATGATATATGTCAAAAAGTACACCTATGATCATTTTAACTTCATTATATGCTTGATCTTCAGATTCATTTACTGCTGCTGTTTTTCTAATCAAACCAAAAGAACTGAGTTTATAAAGAATATTAATAATCGAGCGTTCGTTATTTCTGGAAAATTGTATTAACTGATCAATGTTTCTTGCTCCATCAACAAGGTAAAATATAAACTGATAGTTTGCATCGAGTTTTATTAATGTTTTATCCTTGTCTTCTATACTGCCCAGGACAGGTTCAAATATTACTTTATTATTAGGGATTTCTTTTCTAAAGTCATCAAAATTAAAACCTCTATGTATTGCTATCCATGCCAGTTTTACAGGTGAATATTCAATAAGTGAACTTTCATTAACCACCATTTCTTTAAAAAAGAACTGTCCCTGCTCCCAAAACATGGAATCACTGAAACGTTCTTCTGTCTGCAATGCAAGAAGTTCTCTCAATGTTTTCTCTTTAATATACCTTTTTTCTACAAGCCAGGTGCCCAGTCTTTTTTTCTTTCTTTTTAATTCTTTCAGTTGGAGGTTCAGCTCTTCTGGTGTCAGTATTTTTCTCCGAATAATATATTCACCGATTCTGTCTTTCTTTTCAGTCGCAGCGATTCGAATAATGTTGCCCTCTTTAAAAACATATTTTCTCTCTTTGGTTTCAGATTTTAATATACTGACCCCGGATAATCTGCTCATAGAAATTGCATAGAGCATAAATAAAAATGGAATTTGCGCAAAGTCTCCTCTAAAAACGATCCTGCCTTTAATTGTTTTAAGCTTTATAGGGTTGGAATAACGGAGTACTCCAGCAGCTGCAAGCTCTTCAATAGATCTTCGATAATTAAATTTCTGATAAAAATCTGTTCCTCCCTCTAGGTGTTCAAAAAAATCGTTTTTGGGGAAACTATCAAGTGTAAGCTTGTGAAAATCGCTACTTTTCATAAAACAAGTCCTTAAATTATTGTTTTGTATATACTACAATTAGATAATTTTATAAAATATTTTATAAAATTACCTAATTGTCTATTTAGCGAAATAAGCTGTTATTCAATCAATCTCTGTCTACTATTAATAATCTTTTTAATTGTTACTTGTCAAGAAATAACTTTAATTGAAAAGATAAAAGTTTACAGATTGTCAAAAAATTCATCAGGGATATCAGCATTAGAATAGAACTTCTGGATATCATCACAATCATCAAGTGCTTCCATGAATTTAACCATTTTTTCAGCTTCTTCTCCTTCAAGGCTTTTCACCTCCTGAGGAATCATGGTTATTTCAGCGACATCATATTTGAGGGAAGCATTGTCTATAGCTTCTTTCACAGTTTCAAAATCATTGGGGGCAGTTATTACATCAAAGGTGTTACCATCATCCTTAATATCTTCGGCACCAGCATCAAGAGCTATTTCCATTAATGGATCTTCATCAGTCTCTGATTTATTGATGGAAATAAGACCTTTTTTATCAAACATCCATGCTACACAACCATCAGTACCAATATTCCCATCAGCTTTACTAAAAATATGACGGACATCAGCAATTGCTCTGTTTTTATTTTCCGTAAGGCATTCAACAAGGACGGCAACTCCTGAGGGGCCATAGCCTTCATAAGTTATTTCTTCATAGTTTTCGCCCTCAAGTTCGCCTGTTCCCTTTTTAATTGCTCTTTCAATATTATTTTTTGGCATATTTTGAGCTTTGGCTTCAGCGACTATAGTTCTTAAGCGGGGATTGTCCTCAATTACTCCACCGCCAGACCTTGCAGCAACAGTTATTTCTTTAATAATTTTGGTGAATAGTTTGCCTCGTTTAGCATCAGTTGCACCTTTTTTGTGCTTTATTGATGACCATTTGCTGTGTCCTGACATTGTATTTAACCTCCTTAATCTTTTTTCTTAATCCTATTTTTTCCTATAATATATATCTCTTTGCTTGCTTTTCTGCAACTGTCAGGTTTAAATATTTTTGAAACTTGAAATGCTGATTTTACTCTCTTTTCAAATTTTTTAAATTCACTACCTTGAAAAATTTTACACACAAAACTCCCTCCGGGTTTAAGAAATTTTAATGCACAGTTTAAAGCTGTTTCGCATAATTCAAACGATCTCGCAGCATCAACATCTTTCCTTCCTGTGGTAGAAGGCGCCATATCACTTAATACAACGTTGCAACCTTTTGCTGCAAAATCACTGAATTCCCTGGGGATATCAAGGATATCACCGGTAAAAGAGGATACGTTCTCTGGCAATTTTATATCAATTTCTTTTAAGTCAATCCCCAGGACTTCACCCCTGGAGCCGACACAAAAAGCGGCATATAAAAGCCATGAGCCAGGCGAGCAGCCTAAATCCATTACAGAGTTACCCTTTTTTAAAATCTTAAATTTTGCCTGAATTTCTTTTAATTTATAAACAGATCTTGCGGGATAATTTTCCTTCTTAGCTTGAAGTGTAAGGGAATCTGCCCATTTATTCTTTATATTTTTTTTGATCTTTTTTTTCATTAAAAAAGTATCTCAATAACTTCTTTTAAAAAACTTATACCCACAATTTTTATATCCTTAAATTTAGCTATTTGCTTTATGCTGTTTTTAGGAACAATACATTGAGAAAATCCCATTTTTGAAGCTTCCTTTATACGCGATTCAATATGTGCAACAGCTCTTATTTCGCCTGTAAGCCCGATTTCACCAATTAATACTATGTTATCATTTATTGCTCTGTTAAAAAAACTTGATGCAAGAGCGACAGCAATGCCGAGATCAGCAGCAGGCTCTGTAACTTTTACACCGCCTGCAACATTCATAAATATATCAAGCCCTGAAACATTCATTTCAAGTCGTTTTTCCATAACTGAAATAATCAAAGCTACTCTGTTGTGATCCAAACCAAGTACTGTCCGCCTCGGGGTACCGAATCCTGATGAGCTTGCAAGCCCCTGAATTTCTATAAGTATAGGTCTTGTACCTTCCATACTTGCCGCAACAACTGAGCCCGGTGCATTGGGAAACCTTTCTGAAAGGAAAACAGCAGATGGGTTGGGGACCTGTTCAAGGCCTGTTGTCTTCATTTCAAATACGCCGATTTCATTTGTAGAACCAAACCGATTTTTTACAGATCTTAATATTCTAAAAACATGGGATTTATCACCTTCAAAATATAACACAGTGTCAACCATGTGTTCCATGATGCGAGGACCTGCTATGGCACCTACCTTAGTAACGTGCCCAACAAGAAATATGGGGATTCCTTTTTCTTTGGAAAGCTTCATAAATTCCATGGCAGCTTCTCTTATTTGAGTTACACTCCCCGGAGTTGATGAGGCTTCAGGATTAAAAACAGTTTGGATTGAATCTATTACAACAGCTTCATATTTTTCCTGCTGGGCAAGTGCAAGAATTGTATTAAGATCAGTTTGGGCTGCAACAAACATATTAGATCCTTCAGAGAGAAGTCGCTTGCCACGCATTTTAATCTGATTTATAGATTCCTCCCCGGAAATATACAGGGTTTTTTTACCACTATCAGATAATTTTGAAAGCACCTGGAGCATTAGTGTTGATTTGCCAATGCCGGGATCACCGCCAATAAGGATAAGAGAACCTGCGACAATACCTCCGCCCAGTACACGATCAAATTCGTCTATACCTGTTTTAATACGCTTTGCTTCTTCTAACTCAATAGAATCCATTGCTACAGGTTTTATTTGCAGTCGGGTAGATCTTGATGCAGACCCGAATACAGATTTGGAACTCGGCAACAACCTTTCTTCCGTAAGTGTGTCCCATGCCCCACACTCAGGGCATTGTCCCATCCACTTAGGAGTTTGGCAACCACAGGCCTGACATTGAAATACAAATTTCTCTTTCTTCCTCAAAACATATCCTAAAAGATTTGCTATCGTAAATTGAATGATTCTCAAATAATTTTAGGGATAACATTATAATGTATGATTAAGAAAGGCAAATCCTATTTATTAATCAAAATAATTCTATAATCAAATGTTATTTCATTCTAAACATTTGACAGATGGGAACCTTGATTTATCAGTATGGGGGTAAAACTTTGCTCCGGAAAACATATTCATAAATTCTGCATTAACATTAAGTTCAATATAAGTAATACCCTTTCTTATTCTGCTTATTTCGTTAAAAGCAGCAGGGTCTGTTAAAAGCCTGGTTGCGCCGCCCAATGATGAATTTCCCAGAACTTTGAACTTATCTCTTTTTATATCAGGAAGCATGCCAATTGAAATTGCAGACTCAGGGTTAATGAACGATCCAAAAGTGCCGGCAACATAGAAATTTTCAAGATCCTTAAAATTTAAGCCTGCTGTATTTGATACAATCACTTCAAGTATTGTATACATGGCAGCTTTTGAACTTGTAAGGGAGTTTAAATCCACCTGGCTTATGCAAATCTTTTTACCTGTACCTGAATTTTCTTTGTCAACAAGTATGAAATAATCTATACTCTCCTGCTCAAACAATCTATCATTGCAGTTGTCTTTTATAAATTTTCCTCTTATATCAATTTTTTGAGAAAGAAAAAGAGCGGCTGCAAGGTCTATCATACCTGATCCACAAATACCCACAGGAGGCTTGTTTTCAATTGTTGTATACTCCAACTGGTTTGTATCTTTGTTAACTGACACTGTATCAATAACACCTGGTTTTGCTGTCATGCCAATATCGCTGACACCACCTTCCAAAGCAGGGCCTGCTGCTCCTGCACATGCAACAAGCCATTCTTTACACCCTACAACAACCTCGGCATTGGTTCCCACATCAACCATAATACTTGGGTTGTCCAATTTATTCAGATTGCTGTAAAGTATACCGGAGATCAGATCACCCCCAAAATAGCTCCCAATATTTGGAAATAAAAAACAATAAGCATTTGGATTTAATTTCAGACCAAGTTTATCTGCTTTTACACTGCCGGGGATATTAATACATGGTATATATGGTTCTCTGATTATCCCCGAGGGCTCAAGCCCCAGGAACAGGTGTGTCATAATTGTATTTCCGGCTCCTGCAAAAAGATATATATCATCTGTTTTACAATCTATCTTTTTACAAAGTTCTACAATATTTAAGTTAAAACCTTGAATTAAGAGAAAAGAAAGTTTATCAAGTCCCTTTTGATCTTTTGCATAATGGATTCTTGATAATACATCAGGCCCAATTTCTATCTGGGGATTATCAAAATCTGTTTCAATCAAAACCTGTTGTGACTCAAGATCAACAATTCTTATTACAACTCTGGTGGTGCCTATATCAGCTGCAACGCCCAGAAATAGCTGCGCTTTGTCAGGCTTTACAATATCAACAAGTATCCAGCCCTCGATATTTTTAAAGACAACAGCCTTTATTGCATGATCTGATTTTCTTAGAACCCCTGGAATTTTTTTAATAATATTCCAGGGTATTTTTATACTATCTATTCCAATCTCTTTTTTTAAAGCCTGCTTAATTCTTTCTACATCAGCTGTATTATTTTCAAGGCTTGGTTTTGTTACTTTCAGATTTAAAACATAGCCATTATCATCTGCTATATTCATTATTTTTTCTTTAATACTTCAAGTTTCTTTTTCAGCCTTGGGAATGCGTTTAGATCAGTATGTGGAAGAAAAAGTGAAGCTATGTAATGATCCATATACGAATTTGTTTCAGCAAGTTCGAAATTAGTCATCATATTTACAACTTCACCGACATCTTTTCTAAGCCTGTTTGTGAGTCCATTCATTTTACATCCTAACAAAGAACCATTTCCAAGATATGTTACTTTGTCAAGATCTGTTTCAGGGAGAAGCCCGATTGTCATTGCACTTTCAAGATCCACATAGCTCCCAAAGCCACCTGCAAGTATAATCCGCTCAATGCTGTCTATTGTAAGTCCCACTTCTTCAAGGAGTGTATGTGCCGCACTATACATTGCGCCTTTTGCCCGGATAAGATTATCAATATCAGATTCAGTAATTGCAATATCTCTGTCAATCTGTGTGGCCTCTTTAAATGCAAGTACATACTCCCAGACATTATCAGTTTTCCTGATTCGTTCAATATCAAGCCCCTGATTAAATTTACCAGCGTTGTCAATCACTCCTGTTTCAAAAAGACGGGCAGCTATTGTTATTAATCCTGATCCGCAGATTCCTTTTGCTTTAACATTCCCAACAGTAATAAGCATTGGCTCATATGTTACAGGATCAATGGAAAAATCTTCTATTGCTCCCTTGGAGGCTCTCATGCCAAATTTTATTCCACCGCCTTCAAAAGCAGGACCAGCTGAAGCAGCGGTACAAGCCATCCAGTCCTTATTTCCAATAACTATTTCTGCATTTGTTCCAATATCCATAAAGAGAGTAAGTTTTTCTGATCTATACATTCCAGAGCCCATAATACCTGAAACAATATCCCCGCCAACATAGCTTGAGGCACCGGGATATACTAAAACAGTGGTATGATCGCCCAGATCAATGCCTAGTTCAGAAGCTCTGAATTGTGGATATAAAACAGAAGCAGGAACATATGGTGCAAGTCTTATATATTTGGGATTAATTTTAAGTAAAATCTGAGTCATTGTTGAGTTACCGGCAAAAGTAACACTTGTTATTTCATCTCTCTTTATTCCGGCTTTTTTTATTAATTTATCCAGTATTTTATTAATTGTTCCAATGACTATCTCATGCAGTTTTTCAAGCCCGCCCTCTTTGTCTGCATAAACAATCCTTGTGATAACATCTTCACCATAACTAATCTGGGGGTTGAAATCACCAAGCTGGGCCACGGCTTCACCTGTATTTACATCAAGTAATTGCCCATATAAAGTTGTTGTACCTATATCAAGTGCCACTACAAAATTCCTGCTTGTTGTATCTCCCGGCTCAATATCAATAATCTGATTTCTGCCATCTTCTCTAACCGGTCTTACTATAGTAACAGTAACATTAAAATTATCTTCTCTTAAAGTATCAGGGATCTTTCGTAAAAGACAAAGCCCTGTTACAAGTCTATGCTCATCATGATTAACTCTTAATTCCTGAATTATTCTTACGACATCCGGAATATTATTTTCTGCAGAGGGTGGCTCCAGTTGAAGAAAAATTTTTTCCACTGGTGGAATAAAAAGTCCCTCATTTTTTATCTGATCTATATTGAATTGACCTTCTTTTGCAGTCTGTCGTGCAGATGTCCTTAAATTTAACCTGCTTGTATCTGTTTCTGATTCTATGGGTATTCTTACAACAAGATCAGATTTTACTTTTGAGCGGCAGGCTAATCGATACCCTTTTGCCTGATCCTCATCAGAAAGATGTTCAGAAATCCCTCCTTCTATATCGCCCTCTTCAATAAGAACTCTACATTTTCCACATACTCCCTCACCACCGCACGAGGCATTAATATGTACTCCAGCTTCCATGGCCGCTCTGATAAGGCTTTCTCCATCAGCAACTTCGATTTCTCTGTTATGGGGTTTAAAAGTTATTTTATGTGTCATGAGACCCTCTTTATTTACTCTCTATACATTAAAAATAATTTATAATATGAACAATATAAGTACTATTATCATAACTTGCATCTTTTTTTTGATCAAGCATGAATATATTTTTTATTTGCCACTAACAATATACAAAATAAATTAAAATAATGATTGACAAGTCTATATTATAAAATATATCAATAATAGAACGGCGTTCGAAAAATGAATTAAATATTTAAACCTGTTCCCCGGAGCAATAGAACTTAATATTAGTCTGATATTAATGCTGGCAGTAATAAGGAATGCAATGGGAGTTAAAGAAAGAAAAGCTTTAGAAAGAAAGGTTCGGCGCAATCAAATTCTTGATGCTGCACGAGCCCTTCTATTGTCGGTTGGAATCAATAATATTTCAATCAGCAAAATCTCAAAACGAGCCGAGTTAAGTGTTGGCTCTATATACTTTTATTATAGAAACAAAGAAGAAATTTTTATAGCATTGCAGGAAGAGGGAGTTGCGCTTCTCTATACCAAAGTCCTGCATGTCTCAAAAAAGGATATTGGCCACAAAGAAAAATTAATACAGATTGCTATGATATATTACAGGTTCAGTGAAGATCAAAAAGATTATTTTGATATTATCAATTACTTTGTGTCTTCTCCAACAATTTTTTTTAAGCCGGATTTAAAAACTCAAATTGATATGTCAGCTCGTAAAATTTTGTTGGTGATCCGTGAAATTATCCTGGATGGTATCAGTCAGAAAGTATTTACGGAAAATGATCCATACAAATTTTTAATCATGTTCTGGGCCACCCTCCACGGGCTTATCCAGTTTAAAAGATTTGAAAAGACAGTCCTTGGAAACAAAAGTCATGAACAGCTTTATCGCTATAGTCTTAAAAAGCTTATAAGCAGTATAAAATATATAAACTAAAAAAGGATACATTAAATATGAAATTAAAAGGGAAAACAGCATTAATTACTGGCTCCGGGAAAAAAACCGGAATCGGTTATGCCATAGCAAAAAAATTTTCATCGCATGGCTGCAACATCATTATTGCAGATTATGGGAGTAAAGAAAGCCTTGAGGCCGATGTAAAAACAGGTTCCATGGATGAAATGGAAGGAATTGCCAATGAATTGCATAAAAATTTTGATGTTAAAACACTGGCTGTGAATCTTGATGTAACAGATACAGATATCATCACAAAAATGATGTCAGAAGTTCAGAAAAAATTCACTAATATTGATATTCTGGTTAACAATGCAGGGGCAACATTTGGTGTCCCAAATGGTGTTCATACCTATGATGAAAACAATTGGATGAAAACCATTGATGTTAACCTGCATGGTGTTTTTCGCATGTCCAAGGCTATTATCCCCATGATGCAGGACAAAGGAGGTAATATCATCAATATTGCATCAAGGGCAGGTAAGGTTCCAGGACTTTTTAACGGTGCTTATTCTGTTGCCAAGGCCGGAGTGATTATGCTGACCAAAGTAATGGCAAAAGAAATTGCAGGGCTAAACATAAGAGTTAATGCCATATGCCCCGGACAGATCATGACTGATCTTGAAAAATGGCGGTTCGGGCTTGAAGCACAATTTTTCAATACCACAGTGGAAGAACAGGAACAGAAAATGTGCGAGACCATTCCTTTAGGACGGATAGGATCACCAGATGAAGTTGCTGACATGGCTTTATATCTTGCGTCAGATTCATCTTCCTATGTCACAGGTCAGGCATTGAATATTTGCGGTGGGCAATTAATGGAATTGTAAAGTGATTAATTACAGCTCTGCTGAAACTGGTGGATCTGGCAACTGATAAATGAAAAAATGGAGGAAAAAGAGGATGCCAAACATAACAGGCGGTGAGATCATAGCACGGATGCTTAAAGAGGAGGGAGTGGGCAAGGTTTTTGGAATCATTGATGGGACATATTTCGGGTTATACTCCAATTTCAAAGGATGCGGGATAGAACTCATCACGCCGAGGCATGAGACCACTGCAGCCCATATGGCGGGCACATATGCAAGATTGACCAAAGGGCTTGGTGTATGTATGGCAAGCAGCGGACCGGGTGTGGCAAATGTCCTCCCAGGAGTAGCTGTTGAAAATGGCGAAGGTAACAGGGTACTGCTTATCACCAGTTCAAGAAGATCAGGTATTATCACTCCTGACCGTGGCGGGGCATACCAGTATTTCGATCAGGTCAGTGTAATAAAACCCATGGCAAAGTGGTCGGGTGCTGCTACTTCGCACGAGCGTATTCCTGAACTTATGAGAAGGGCTCTGCGACTTTGTTATCGGGGAAGGCCGGGAGTTGTGCATATCGATGTGCCCGAGAACATTATGAACACAAAGTGCAAAGAGCCGGCATTCTGGTCCAAGCACCAGTATCGCATGGTGGATCGCCTCAAGCCTGATCCTGATCTGGTTAAAAAAGCAGCCCGTATGCTCGTAGAGGCAAAGCTCCCGATGATTCACGCAGGCAGCGGGATAATCCATGCAGGTGCCTTTGATGGGCTTGCAAGAGTTGCAGAAATACTTCATTCGCCCGTGACTACCTCCTGGGCTGCAAGGGGAGTTCTGCCTGAAACATCGAAACTTGCCTGGCCCATGATGCATGTAAAGGCAGTTAATGAGGTCCGCAACAGCGCGGATCTTGTGCTTTGCCTTGGCTCCAGGCTTGGCGAGACCGACTGGTGGGGTAAGGCCCCATACTGGAGTGAACCTGCAGAGCAGAAGATGATCCAGGTAGATATTGATGAAGAAATCCTGGGAATGAACAGGCCGGTAGAACTGGCGATCCAGGGTGATGTGGGTCTATTCTTAGATGGTGTTATTGAACTATTGGAGTCCATGGGCTCAGTTATCCCCTTAGCTGAGAGGGAATTGAGTGTGGTCCGATTGGCAAAGAAAAAGACCAAGGATCGGGCAAAGCTTGATGAAAGGCTTGAGGACAAATCATCTCCCATGGTGACAGGACATGTGGCATCAATTTGCCGCCAAGTATTTGATGATGATGCAGTTGTGATTTTCGACGGGGGAAACACTGCTGTCTGGGGGAATTTTTACCATCAGGTACGAGTCCCGAATACTCAGATTTCAACACATCATTTCGGCATGCTCGGTGCAGGGCTGGGACAGACACTGGGTGCATGCGTGGCACGACCTCAATCCCAGGTCTATTGCATCATCGGAGACGGAGCTTTCGGATTCCATCCCCAGGAAATTGAAACCGCAGTCCGCAATGGCTTAAAGCCTGTCTTCCTTGTGTGCTGTGACAAGCAATGGGGAATGGTCAAGATTAATCAACAATTTGCCCTTAAGCCGATTAAGACAATGATAAAGAAGACCCTTGGGCCTGATGAAACCATAAACACAGACCTTGGGGAGATCGAGTTCGACAACCTTG
>JAIOSM010000501.1 GCA_021107575.1 Desulfobacteraceae bacterium
TCCGCCTCAAGGTCCAGATCATCTTCAAGCATATCTGTTGTATAACCAGTCTGCGTACTTATTATCTCTCTTACTTTTTCAAATATATCTGAGCTGTCACCTTGAAAACCCTTGCCAGCGTCTGTATCAGAAGTAGAATCTGAGCTGGTATCTTCTGTTGCAGGAATTTTATCACCTGCCTGGGTAGCTATATATTTGCTGAGTCTTGCTATTGTATTTAAGTCTCTTAATTTTAAATCATCAGGTACTGAAAATTCAAATTTTGTTGCAAGAGCACCAAAAATTTCAACCTGTTTTACTGTGTCTATACCCAAATCCGCCTCAAGGTCCAGATCATCTTCAAGCATATCTGTTGTATAACCAGTCTGCGTACTTATTATCTCTCTTACTTGTTCAACTATGTCTGAGCTACTACCTGAAACAGCTTTGTCTATCTCAGCATCAGCACCAATATCAGCATTATTATCTGTAATAATATCCGGTTTAGAATCACCTGATGTTACTGTGCTTTGAGCTTGGGCCTGACCTGTTTGAGCGTTTACATAGTCACTTAGCTTTAATATTGTATTTAAGTCCCTTAGCTTTAAATCATCAGGTACTGAAAATTCAAATTTTGATGCAAGAGAGCCAAAAATTTCAACCTGTTTTACTGTATCTATTCCCAGATCTGCTTCAAGATCAAGATCATCCTCAAGCATATCTGTTGTATAGCCTGTCTGAACAGCTATTATTTCTTTAATTTTATAGATATGATCAACAGAGTCAGCTGCAAAAGTTGGCGCTGCAACAGGAGCTTGCGGTATTACCGGAGCTTCCGGCACTGGAGTTGGTTTCTCTTTAATCTCAGCTACTATTTCAGTTTTCTTTATTGCAGGCTGCCCATCAGACACTACACAGAGCATGTTGTCGATAAGTTTAAGTTCTGGATTTTGTGCTTTGGAAATTTTTTGTAGCCAGGCATGGTACACCGGGTTATTCTCAAATGCTTTTTCTTGTATTCGTTTAACAAACATAAATGCAAAATGGGACCCGAATCCGGCTGCCAGATGCATTCCGTATTCAGCATCTATTTTTTCTTTGCTGCTGAAATTCAGCTTGCTGAAATGCTTTGGAATTTTCTGAAGGTTGGCAATCGGTGGTGCTTTTCTCTTCTGAAGCGCCTTTATAAGAACAACATCTTCAATTGCAGCACCAAGAGTGTGGCCTGTAAAGCCTTTAGTATTTGAAATGCAGATATCATTCAGATATTTGCTGAAAGTCGCTTCAAGCGCCTGTACTTCAGCATCAGCACTCCCACCCCTTGCAGGAGTATATGTTTCATGGGACATAAACAACAATTTGTCCGCATACTCATCTTTACTTATGCCATGCTGTCTTTCGACCTTATTTATAAACTTGGCCATCTCTTTTGTCATATGAGGGACATCAATATTATATGCATGAAATCCGGAATTTGCTATATGGGTTCCAAGTATCTCAGCCTGACCATTCATACCTCTTTTAGCTGCCTGCTCTTTTGTCTCAATAATAAGACCTACAGCGCCACTACCAAGTATGGTACCATTTCTGTCCTCATCAAAAGGTTTTGCCGCTTCAGAAACTCTTTTCTTTATTGTCGCAGCGCCCAGGGCAAGAAAGCCTGACCCAACCCACTGGCTCTGTTTTTCAGATGTGGCATTTTCCCCGCCGACAACGATTACTCTTTTGCATCTTCCGACTCTAATCCAGTCCTCTGCAATTCCAATTGCAAGGGTTGTTGAAGCACAAGCACTTGAAACAAGAGTATTTGGACCTTTTGCCTTAATTATCTGAGCTAAGTGAGCAGATCCTAAAGGACAGCAATTTATAAGAAAATTTCTATCAAACTTAAACTCGCCATGATTTTTCTTTTTCCGTAATTTTGCCTTAAAAAACCAGTCTGTTAATTCTTCTTTAACATTAACATCCTGCACCTGTTCCATTAAATAATAATAAATATTTTCAAATTCTTCGTATGGTTTTAAAAAGAATTTTTCATAATAATAATTTTCAAGTTCACCTATCAGAGTCTCACCATTGGGGAAGAGTGAAGTAAGAATAACTCCGGTATCCTCCTGCATTTCTTCAGGCAAAGCAAATCCGTCAGGAATAACACTCTTGCCATTTTTAGAAAGCTTATACTGCATCACAAGAGGAATGCCGGCATCTTTAAGAGCTTCAATACCTGCTGCAATTCCAAGGCTCATGCTTATATCATATTGTTCTTTAATCCCGTATTCATCTGTTAAGTCAAAATAACCAAGCTGACCTGCAAGATGGATAACATCTTCTGCCTTTGTAATTTTTACGAATTTCGCGCTTCCGTCAGGCTGTTTATAAAGCTTTGTAATATTCTTATCTATAATTAACTCTTGACCTTCTGGAGTTAATGGCTCAATAAAATTTTTGCCATCTATAATTGCATCAAAATTATCACTTGCAAAAACTTTTCTTGCTTTCCCAGGCAGTCCCAGAGAAACACCTGAGATTACAATAGGTTCAATACTAAAATTAAATTTCTCAAAAGCATAGGCAGCAGCTTCTTTTTTCTGACGCTGATACTCTTTAAAAAGAAGGTTATCAATGTATTGGCTGTTGTTATTCTTAAACGTCTCAAAGTCTTTATCTGATGTCATTGCAGCAGGCATATCAATTATTTTAGAAACAGATTCTGTAGTATCACTCATAAATGTATCATCCTTTGATTCAGGTATTAATTCGGGTATTGATTCAGACATTGCAGCAGGTTGAACAAAAATAGCATTATATGATCTTAAATATCCCATGCAATCATCAAAAGAAGTTTTCTCGCCTTTTTTAATATCAACAGTAACTGCTGTATTGTAATCTGCTATATTAATATTCTTCAAAAGGTTAACAAGCAGTTTTGAAGGTCCAATTTCAATAAAATGTGTTCTGCCACTTGCATAAACATATTCAATGGATTTAATAAATTCCACAGGCGATATGATCTGTTTTGCAAGGAGATCCTTTACCTCATGCCTTCTTTCAGAATAGGGTTTGCCAAGAGTATTGGATATGATTTTCCCATATCTTGTTTCTTTTAATCTTATTGTATCAAGATAATCTCTCAATTTTACAGAAGCTTTATTAAGAAGTGGTGTATGAAATGCTCCGGAAAGATTCAGTTTTGTAAAAGGAGCTCCTTTGCTTTGTAAAAACTCACAGAATTTTGCAATCTCGTCTTCTCCACCTGATACTGCGGTCTGTTTTTCGCTGTTTTTATTTGTAACATAGATATTTGATACAAAAGATTCTCTGATTAGTGTTTCAACTTCTTTTTCATTTTTAAAGACAACCATTATCTTGCCGGGAATTTCATCCCCGGCTTCTTTCATAAGATCTGCCCGTTTGATGATAAGGTTCATGGCATCATCAAAAGATAACATACCATTACAATACAGTGCGGTATATTCGCCAACACTGTGTCCTATAAAAAAATCCGGAGAAAAACCTTCACTGTGAAGTCTGTCGAAAATGGCAACTGATGACAGGAATACTGCAGGTTGAGTGTTCTCAGTAAGATTTAAATCGGGATTATCTTTGAACATCATTTCAAGAAGAGAATACCCCCTTTTCTCCTGAAATATTTTTTCGCCCTGATCCATTACACTCTTAATCTGAGCATCTTTTTCATAGAGTTCCTTCATCATACCGCTTCTCTGGGCACCCTGTCCTGAAAGAAGAGCCACCACTCTGAGTTTACGGCCTTTTTCATCTGATGAATATGAGAAATCTCTTAATCTGACATGTTCAGCTTGTGCAGCTGCTATTTTCATTTTTCCTGCCTCAAGGCTTTTTGGCAGAGCACTTGCAATAACATGTATATGATTACCACCAATTCCATTAACATTTGATGCAAACCTGACAGGTTTGTTTTTATCAAGGGTTATGATTTCTTTTGCTGTCTTTAAAACCTTGCTGCCATTTAATGTGGAATGCTCTTGTGAATAACTGTAATTAGGTAAGATTGTATTGTTTTTAACCATGAGCATCAGTTTTGCAAGGGCAACAGCCGGGTTTGCTGCTCTGAAGTATCCAAACTGAGGCTTTACATTGCCACAATAAACTTCATGATCAAAACATTCTTCTACGACTTGCTTTTCAACCATATCTCCAAATATATTGGAGAATGCAAACATATCAAGGTGGCTGATATCCTGTTTTCTAATGCCGCTCTTTTTGTAACAATCATTTATTGCAGCGCTGAAAACAGGGCCTGAAGGTGAAAGAAGATGATCAGGAACGCTTGATTTTATCGAGAATTCATTCAA
>JAIOSM010000159.1 GCA_021107575.1 Desulfobacteraceae bacterium
TCTTTAAAACCTGCACCAGGAACTCCAATTGGGTTTGCTATAATCATATCAAGGTTCTTTTTTTCAATCTTTAAGCAGGCATTTTTTTCAAGGTCATCTGTTTCTGCTGCAAACCCAACTAAAAACTGATTTTTTTTCTTTTTTTCCCCAATAGACTTTAAGATATCAATATTTTCTTTAAAAGATATTTTAAATTCTTTGTTTAAATCTTTTTTCTTGATCTTACCTTGAGCAACATCTTTTGGTTTATAATCTGCAACCGCTGCAACTTTAATAATAATATCAGCTGCCTTAGCTTTAAAAAACATATTTTCAGCCATCTGATCACAGGATTCAATATTAATCATCTCAACATTAGAAGGCGGATCAATGGCAACCGGACCTGAAACAAGGGTAACCTTACCTCCTCTTTTTTCCGCAGCACTTGCAATTGCATACCCCATTTTCCCTGAAGAATGATTGCTTATATATCTCACAGGGTCAATCGCCTCAAAGGTTGGTCCTGCAGAAATGAGAATCTTTTGATTTTCTAAATCATTCACAGTCAAAAACGAATCCAGCCTGTCAACAATATATTTAGGGTCAGGTAATCTCCCGGGGCCTGTTACTTTGCAGGCAAGCTCACCAAAATCAGGTTCAAGCACATAAAAACCATCTTCAGTCAAAATATCAAGATTCCTCTGCACACGTATGTTTTCATACATATTACTGTTCATTGCAGGGCAAATCATAACTGGTGCTTTTACAGCCAGCATGGTGGTAGAAAGAGCATCATCTGCAATGCCAGTTGCAAGTTTTGCTATAATATTTGCAGTTGCTGGCGCAATAACAACAGCATCAGCTTTATCTGCAAGCTCAATATGTTGAATCCCTAGGCTATCTTCTTCAAATAAGTCAGTTAGGACCCTTTGCTCAGAAAGCACCTGGAAGGTTACCTTGCCTACAAACTCCCGGGCACTGCGTGTCATGATAACATTAATATTAGCGCCTTTTTTCTTTAAAAGGCGCACAAGCTCACAAACCTTATAGGCAGCTATTCCACCGCAAACACCAAGAAGGATATTTTTATTCTTAAAATTCATTATTCAGAATCCAGTATTTTGGGAGCAGAACCAAGTATAGGGGCTACCCCAATCTGAACAACTATATTATTAAATTTGTCATTTTCAAAAGTGATAACTGCGCATCTTGTCGCTTTTTTAAAAACAAGTATTGTAACTCCCGGAGATTTAATACTACTCTCAATAATCCAATTATCTTTCATCATATTGTTCACAAAAAAACTAAAAAGAGAATTCCTTTCAACTCTCCCTTTTAATGTAAGTACACCGGAAGCAAAATCCGGAGTACTTATAACCATTGTTTTTGCTTCAACAATTGAAAGCTCTTTGGGAATAAGCACATCTTCGAAATCATAATATACAGCAGTTGTTTCACTTTTCTCTGGGGTTTGAGCTGAAGATGGCTTAGTATTGCGTGAACCCGGTATCCCAACACATCCGGTCAAAGTAAAAACAAGAATAAAAACTAAAAGACAAAAAGCTGCTATTATAAAATTGAATTTAATGACTCTCATGACGCTCTCCTAATCTAATTTAATACTCTAATCAATTATTATCCTTAATCCTGTTATTAAACTCTTCTGCCCGTTTCTGATATGTTTTTCTTTTTTCAGTGTATAACTTAATACTGTTATTCAATGCTTTTATGCTTTCTTGAGACTGTAATTTTTCTTCTTCAGTCTCAGCATCCTCATTTTCTTGTGCGAGCTTCTTTTTTTCAAGATTAAGAGTCTTATACTCTTCACCAAGTTCTTTCTTTATCTGATCCAGTTCATCTCCAATAGCATCAAGACTTTTGGCAGAATCCTCTTTCTGAATATCTTTTTTTTGTGAGGTATCCTTGCCTTCAACTGGTATGCCTTCTTCTTCAGGATCTTCAATTTCCTCAATCACTTCCATTGATTCTCTATCAGATGCCAAAATTTTTGAATAATCATCAGTATAAAAGATAACGCCATTTTCATCAACATACTTATATAGTTCAGCATAAGCAGAAGGCAACCAAATCAAAAACATAATGCTTATAATAATTATTAAAAAAATTTCTGTTTCATAATTTTTTTACTCCTTGACAATTATTGTCAAATTTTATTTAAAAACCTCTGTTTTCTTTCATACTTTTAACCTTTTATTTGTTTCAATGTCAAACCACATTACAAAAAGTATAATAATATTAGCACTTATGGTCAATGGGAAAAAAAAATGGAGATTTTGGCATGGTTTGTGCATTAAACAATCAATACAAAATAATAAAAAACTGAAAGTATAGAGTTCTATAAATGGAATACTGTGTCTAAACAACTCAAAGTAAATAAAAAAGGTTTTACACTAATTGAAATTATGGTTGTTATTGGCATTCTTGGCATTCTTGCAGGCATTGCAATACCAAATTTTCTTAGCTACAGGGCAAAATCATTTTGCAGTGCAGCTGAACAAGATGCCAGTAAAATTGTAGCTGCGGTAGCTGATTATTTCTCTATAGCAACACATCAAACAATGATTAATGAAAATGATATAAGATTTGCAATAACAAGATCTAATACTGCTGCTATTAATGGCACCATTGATGCTATAATTATTACTGTAGTAGATGGTAGTGGTCAGTGCCCTGATGTATATATGAGCAGGATGTCAAATTGGAACTCTGCTACTTCAACATATACAAAAACAATTCCTTAAGTATTATATCTTCAACTCCTTATTGGCTTCCATATCAAACCACATTGCAAAAAGTATAAATTGCGATGCGCTCATAAATGAGAACATTGCTGCCAAAGCATTGATCGGAGGAATATGACCTCCAGTATACCATTCCCAGAACACTCTTAAAAAAAGAATAATAGTCATAAAACTAAACATGGATCCAAAGAAATAGAAAAACACCAGAGGATGAAAATCACGTATAATATACTTTTCCTTCATCCTCCATAAAAATAATTTAATTAAAAGAAAGCCTATTGTAAAAATCACTTTATGAATCTTAATACCTGATTTTTCTCCAACATTATACACTGGCTCCACTGGCACATCAGCAACTCTGAGATTCTCAACATTTAAACGAACAAGAATATCATTTGGTTGGCCATAGCGCTTGTACATTTGATCCCAACCTATTGCATACAGGGCCTTTTTGTTAATAACTGTATATCCAGACTGAGAATCAGCAATATTCCAATATCCAGAAGCTATTTTTGTAAGCATACTCAAAACTGAATTCCCAAAATATCTAATCTTGGGAATTTTTTGAAAAGCCTCTCCTGTAAAAAGTCGGTTCCCTTTAGAATAATCAGCTTTCCCATCCACAACAGGATCAAGCAATGCAGCCATGTCATTCGGGTTCATTTGACCATCACCTGCCATCACAACTGCAACATCAAACTTTTTATCCCTTGCAAAATTATATCCACTTGCTATTGCACCACCTACTCCACAGTTTCTATTATGTTCTATAATAAAAATCTGATCGTTATATTTACTAATTTCTCTTACGATTTCAAGAGTTCTATCTTTGCTCAGGTCATCAATAATCACAATCTTATCGACATACTCAGGCATAGTCTCAATCACGCTTTGGATCTGCGTTTCTTCATTATAGCAGGGTATTACTACACAAATTGAATTGTCTTTGTACATTTCAATCCTTACTTTCCATTATAATATAGAGCTTCTTCAAAAATAACTATAAATAAAAATTATCACATATTTTGCTTACAATACAAGCAAATCTTTTGCTTAGGCTCCACAACAAATACTTATTTCTAAATATTTGACAAAACACATTTAACCTGTTATGAGTAATAATATTACACATAATAGGAAGAAATTTAAATTGCAGAATATTTTATCCGGCATAATAACTTCAAAATTAAGAATCAAGATACTCATAAGATTTTTCTTAAACCCTGCATCTCAATCCTACTTAAGAGGACTTGCATCTGAGTTTGATGTCTCATCCAACGCCATACGAACTGAACTCAACCATCTATCAAAAAGTAATCTTATAACCCATATAAAAAGTGGTAGAAAAATATTATATAAAGCAAACACAAAACATCCACTTTTCCCAGAACTTGGTTCCATGGTAAAAAAAGTTTTAGGTGTAGATAAAGTAATAGAAAGCATAGTAACAAGGCTTGGAGATATAGACAAGGCATACCTTCTTGATGATTATGCACAAGGAAAAGACACAGGGATAATTGATTTACTTTTAGTTGGGAATATTGACAACTTTCATTTGCACGATTTGAGCAAAAAAACTGAACGTTATTTAAAAAGAAAAATAAGACATCTGGTGCTTACAAAAGATGAATTTGAAAATTTTAAAAAAGATCTTCAAAATCGTCCATCCCTGTTAATTTGGGAAACGTCACACCAGTAAAATGTAATACAAAACCTTATTAATTCAATAAGTTATAAGAACTTTTAAATATAACCAACAAGGCGGAGCTATACACTAAGGCATTCCCATCACCCACCCCAACTTATGAAAATAATTACTGTTATTGGCGCCAGACCTCAATTTATTAAAGCTGCTATGATCTCTTCGATTTTAGCAACCAAAACTGTTAAAGAGATAATTTTACATACCGGTCAGCATTATGATCAAAATATGTCAGATATTTTTTTTCAGGAACTCGGCATTCCAAAACCACATTACAATTTAGGTATAAATGCATCAACACATGGTGCTATGACCGGTAGAATGCTGGAACAAATCGAAAATGTATTGCTAAAAGAAAAACCGGATAGGGTTCTTGTTTATGGAGACACTAATTCTACCTTAGCAGGTTCCCTTGCAGCATCTAAACTTCATATCCCTGTTGCTCATGTTGAAGCAGGTTTACGTTCATTTAACCGAAAAATGCCGGAAGAAATAAACCGAATTTTAACTGACCATATATCAGACATGCTTTTTGTTCCAACGAGCACAGCTAAAAATAATTTAAAAGCTGAGGGCATTTTCAAAGGGGTCTAT
>JAIOSM010000176.1 GCA_021107575.1 Desulfobacteraceae bacterium
GTATCCAAATATTGAGAGTGATCAACTTGTTTGCGCAGCTCTTCAATAATAGCAGGAAGGCATTTAAAAACCATGTCCGCGCTACTCTCATGGGAATAATATCACTGTTTTTGTACTTTCACATTTAAAGGAGCACGAGTTTTTGCGGACTACTACTTGATAAAAATCATATTTTATAATATTGTCTGCTTTTTATTGGATATGAATTGTACCTGCAAGATGCGGTATTTTTGTTACATTATCTCTCAGCTCAAATATAATATTCTGGTTTTCCTTTATTGCTCCTAACATAGCTGTTCCAGGCAAAAATAGAGGGCGCTTAAAAGAGACATCAATGGAAAAAAGATTATTGTCTGGAAACTGCTTTTCCAGGGCAGAAATAGATCTGGCCAAGCTCCACATGCCATGTGCTATGGCACGTTTAAAACCAAAAAGTTTTGCAAAAAAGCTGATAGGTGATGCGGGTTGTAATCTCCAGAGACTTTTGCATATTGGCGGCCAATATCGTTTGGAACATCAATAATTGTAAAAGGAGTAATCGTTTTGGAAGCCTGGTCAGGGTTTTTTCTTTTTTTATATTTTTTGCTTTTGGAAAGGGTCGTTGTAACACCTTTCCAGACAAGTTCTTCTTTACTTGTTATTTCAAGCAAAAAGGTGAGTTCAAGGCCTTTCTCATTATTAATAATCTTATCCAGGCTAAATTTTGTATTCAGAACTTCATTCTGGTTAATTTTTCTTGTCTGAAGGATTTTCTGTTTTGTATGAATTAGCCCCATGGGGAGAAGGGGGAAAAATGAGGATGTTATATATTTTCCAAATTGTCCTATAAAAAGGGATTGTAGATATAGCATGGGCACTGTATCAGTGTCTTGAGGATACCCGCAGATTTTTTTAAATTGAGAGATTTTGTTTAAATCAAGTTTTATATTGTTAAAGGCAGATGAGAATTTATTAAAAGTAATATTATGTGGAGAATCAACTGAGGAGCGGAAGATGGAAAGAAGAATTCCCTTGACTAAAACCATTGGCATAAAAGGGTCTTTGTGGAGTACGATTGTCTGTTCAGGGCTTTTTAGCTCTATTGTTTCGGGCGTTTTCATACAAAATTCCTTAAATTAGTTATTTCTAATTTTTATTTTTTTGTCTGAAAGGTATATTTTTACCTGATTTATAGGAATTTCCTTTCTATGAAAAATCCCTGCTGCAAGGGCAGCTTCGCTTTCTGTTTTGGTAAAAACTTGATAAAAGTGTTCTTCACTACCCGCTCCACTTGATGCAATAACAGGGATTGAAACAGCATTTTTTATACAATTTATGAGATCAAGGTCAAACCCTGAATTTGTTCCATCCCTGTCAATGGAATTGATAAGCAGTTCTCCTGCTCCAAGGCTTTCACAAGCTTTTGCAAAGGATACAACATCAATATTTCTTTTTTCACGCCCGCCTTTTACAGTACACTGATACCAGCAATATTTTTCTCCTGACGGTCCAATCTCTGACGAGGC
This sequence comes from Desulfobacteraceae bacterium, assembly GCA_021107575.1. Lineage (GTDB taxonomy): Bacteria > Desulfobacterota > Desulfobacteria > Desulfobacterales > Desulfobacteraceae > JAIOSM01. Next base: position 1,506 of record JAIOSM010000176.1, read on the forward strand.
AATAATGTTATGTTTTGACGAGTGACCATTAGATTTTATCCAGACTTTAACAGGGTCGATGGATATAACAACTGCCTGGTTTCCATAAACTTTGGATATCTGCTCAATGGAGCTGTTTCCGGTTTTTTCATTGGTTTCTAAATACTTTTCAGCAACATAAACAGCATCGCTTCCAATGGAAATTTTATCTGCTCCGGCTCTGAAATAGGCTTCTGCAACTTCAATGGCCATGTATGTTTTGTTGTTGCTGTCAGTGTAATCTCTAATTCCTCCACCAATGGTGAGGGGCACAAAAACATTTTTAGAAGTATTTTTCAAAACATCTATCATGGGCATATCCTTGAGAGGAAAATCCCGAAAACCTGTAATGTTAAGAAATGTGATTTCATCTGCGCCTTGTTCATAATAGCTCCTGGCAAGCTCTACAGGTTTGCCAAGATTTCTGACATCATCTTTTTCTCTCACATCATACTGATCACCCTTTGTAACAACAAGATCTCCTTTGTCATTAGATCTTACATCAAGGCAGGCAACTATTCTTTTTGCGAGACCTGCTTTTTTGCTTTCAGTACTTGAAGCCAAACTGCCCTCGGCAGCAGAGATAGTCCCTGTCTTGCTATGATCCTTGGAAATGAAATTATTTAAAAACTGCAACCCGGGTTTTCCGCTTTTTTCAGGGTGGAATTGAACCCCTGTTATATTCCCTCTGTTTACAGAGCTTACAAATTCATTTTCATAGGGAGTAGTTGTTAAAACATCAGATCCTTCGGCAGGTACAACATGGTATGAATGTACAAAATAAAATCTTGTTTCTTTGGTTATATTTTGAAAAAGATATAAATTTTTTTTTAAATTTATGCTGTTCCATCCAATATGCGGCACTGCAAGTTTAATATTAAACCGTTTAACATGCCCGGGAAGAATACCTAATCCTTTGTGAGTTGTAAATTCTTCGCTTGTTTCAAAAAGAGCATGAAACCCGAGACATATACCAAGAAAGGGTCTGTCCTCATTAAGATAAGCCTGGAGAGGGTTAAAATATCCTTTTTCTTTAATTGTTTTTATCATATTACCGTAATGACCGACTCCCGGGAATATAAGTTTCTCTGCATTAAGAATATCTGAAGGATTTTTTACTATATTGATTTGTTGCCCAAGGGATTCAACAGCGTTGATAACGCTTCTGACATTTCCTGCTCCATAATCAAGGATTGTAATCATATGTGTTCCCATTCTTTAATAAGTTATCAAACACCTGGAATTTTATTAAGGGCTTCTTTGATCTCGCCTTTTAAAGCAATTGCTTTTCCTGTTTTATCAGCAACAACAAAGGTAATATCTGCTTGAATACAGATTTTTCCAGTGGCGGTATTTATAATTTCCTGCCTGAACACAGCACTTTTGCTGCTAATTTTATGTAAACCTGTTTTTATCAATATAACATCATTTACCTTTGCAGGGCTTCGATATGAAATGTTTATATTTACAACAAAAAAGCTAAGTTCGTTCTGAATGAAATCAGTTATTTCCATAAATTCTTCAACTATCTGCCATCGTGCTTCTTCAAGGAATTCAAGATACCTTGCATTATTAACATGTTGATATGAATCAGTATGGTACCCTCGAATTTTTATTTTGATTTCCATAATTTGTTGTTGCCTTGTTTTTTAATTTCAAACGGAATATATACCATTGTTTGATAAGGTTTTACAAACAATAACTTAACTGGTATATTAGAATTTTAAAAAAAGTTAAAATAGCATGATAATCCTGACAGTATCTGATTTTATTGAACAATCCCTTGATCAAAAGA
>JAIOSM010000054.1 GCA_021107575.1 Desulfobacteraceae bacterium
CTCCTATATTTTTCATGTACTGCTTTTTGTACTCCCAATCTTTTTATTATCTCATGTTACTCTCCTTGAGGAATCAATGCAGTGGTCATGGTTTACTTTGAGTGACTCTGTTGCTGATATTTTAACAATTGTTGTTATTCTGGCATTGGTATTTTTCTCAATTAGAAGGGTCACAGTTCCGGAAGTAAAATTTTTAACAAGAATGTCAGATTTTCTTTTTATTCTGAATGTAGCGCTTCCCTTTATTACAGGATTTCTGGCCTACCACCAATTTTTCGCTTATAAAAGTATAGTGATTGCCCACGTAATATCCGGCGAGCTCATGCTTATTTTAATACCCTTTACCAGATTTTTTCATATGTTTATGGCACCATTTACAAGAGCATACATCGGTTCGGAATTCGGCAATGTCCGTCATGCAAAAGATTGGTAATAAATATTTAAGGAGATATCCATGCAGGATACAATAGATAAAGATCCGGAAACCATAGCAAAAGAGGTAGTTGATGAAGGTATAGAAAAGGGATTGGCAAGGCTGACACCTGAAATAATAACTCAAACTATTAATCAGGTTTTAACGCAGGAAACTGGCGCACGCTTTAAGGCCTATGTGGAAACCTGCATGCGATGCGGGTTATGTTCAGATGCTTGCAGCATATTTTTGTCCAATGACAGAAAACCCCAGTATTCTCCGGCAGCAAAAGTGAAACAGACTATTCTTGAAATGATCAATAAGAAAGGACATGTCTCAAAGGAATTTTTAAAAGATGCTGTTAGAATTTCTTATACTGAGTGCAATGTTTGTAAACGATGCGCCATGTACTGTCCTTTTGGCATTGATATCGCCTATATGATGCTGACAGTGAGACGGATATGCCATAAGCTTGAGATTACTCCGCTTTATATTCAGGATACAGTCAATTCTCATTCTGCCACTATGAATCAGATGTGGGTTAAAGAGGATGAGTGGATAGACACACTTCAGTGGCAGGAAGAAGATGCCAGAGAAGACTTTGAGGACTTGAGAATTCCTCTTGATAAAGACGGGGCAGATATTATGTATTCTATTATCGCTCCGGAACCCAAATTCCAGGCAGGGCTGATTTATCAGACAGCAGTTATTATGCATGCTGCTGGTATGAATTGGACCATGCCGTCGTTTCCCGGTTGGGATAACAGCAATATGGCAATGTATACAGGGGATTATGAAATATCCGGTCGTATTGCCCAGGCACACTATGATGCAGCAGCAAGACTCCATGTAAAGAAAGTTGTCATGGGTGAATGCGGGCATGCCTTCAGATCGGTTTATGATGTTGGAAACAGGTGGGTAGGTTGGGAAATGCCACCATTTGAGCTTGTCCATGCAATAGACTTTTTCCATGGTCTTCTGACATCAGGCAGAATAAAGGTAAAAGAAAAATATAAAAAAACAGTTACACTTCATGACCCATGTAATATTCACCGGGGTAGATGTTTGCATAATAAGGCAAGAGAAATGGTTAACATTCTGTGTGAAAATTTTATCGAGATGACACCAAATAAAGAGCACAATTATTGTTGTGGAGCCGGAGGCGGAGTTATCAATTGCGGACCTCCCTGGAAAGGTACCAGAATGACCAACAACAGGGAAAAGGCAGAACAGCTTAAAAGGACAGGTGCCGAAGTTTTGATTGCACCTTGTCATAATTGCCATAGCGGACTTGAAGATATTGTACATCATTATGAGTTAGGTATGGAAATCAAGTTTTTTGGGGACATTATCTATGAAGTAATGGAAAAGACAGTTTTCCAGAAAGGCGATTAAGATGAAATTGAAAAAATGCATATTTCTAGTAGTAGTTGTCCTGTTTGTAACCGCATTTTTTACATATTCGGGAGAGGATGATTACCCTACAATTGATAATACGGTTTTTGATAATCCTCAAAGACCGGCAGCAATATTTGATCATGATGACCATAACGAAAAAGCAGAATTGGAAGATGATTGCGCTATTTGTCACCATGTCTATGAAGCAAATAAACTGGTTGAGGATGAGTCTTCTGAGGACAGCCCCTGTTCTGAATGCCATTCATTGAAAAAAGCAGAAGATAATTCAGTTCCTTTGAAGACAGCTTTTCATCAAAGATGTAAAGAGTGCCATTTTGATTCCAAAAAAGGCCCTGTTTTATGTGGGGAATGCCATATAAAAGAGTAAGGTAATTATGGCAAAAAATAATTAGTTAAGAGAATTATCATAGTGTGGTAAATAATAACTATGTCTGTAAATCTCATGGGCAAGATATCTTATTAAATAACAATTAACCGTTTTTACTTAAGAAAGAGAGGAAACCTGATGAAAAAAACTATTTATAAGGTCCTTGCTGCCTTTGTTCTGTTTGTTTTTGTATTCTGGTTTTTTATTGTAGATTTAATTGCGGAAAAATATATAGAAAATGCTGGAACAAAAGCAGTTGGCGCCAGAGTTGAACTCGCATCTGCTGATGTTGCACTCTTTCCTGCAGGCATTGATCTTTTGGGGCTTAAAGTTGCTAATCCTCAGGAGCCCATGGAAAACAGTGTTGAGATCAGTCATATACATGTGGTTATGGAGATACTTCCATTGTTGAGTCGTAAAGTAATTATTAATGATATGCTTTTTGATAAAGTAAGATTTAATACTAAGCGTGAAAAATCAGGAGCATTGGAAGGGGTAAAAGCTTCTCAATCAAAAAAGGAACAGGAAAAACCAGAATGGCTTAAAGAGCTTTGTCGGCAAAATGAAATTAATTTATTTGAGATGCCGGATGTTAAAAGTATTTTAAAAAATGAATATAAATCTTTGAAAAGCGTGCAATTGTCAGAAAATATCCAAAAGAATATTTCAAATTCAGAAGAAAAATTTAAGAAAAAATTAGAGACTCTTATTGGTGAAGAAAAAATTGAAGAATATAAAGCAAAGATAAATAAAATCAAAGAAAAAGAATCATCTAGTCTTGCAATGCTTGCCTCGGCTTTAGAGTTAAGAGAGATATATATGGAAATAGAAGATGATTTGGATGATATTAAAGATATTAAAAA
>JAIOSM010000447.1 GCA_021107575.1 Desulfobacteraceae bacterium
CAAAAGGCTGCAATACTGTCAGAAATCAAAATAAAAGTTGAAGAGTACCGCAGGATGTCGGAGTATATAAAGTCCGAAAGTTGAGTATGTGTATTAAAATTAAAACAGATGAAAATTTTTAAAGATTTGACATGAAAAAGAGGTGTAATAATTTATAATTAAAATGAAAGAAACGCATAAGGTATTCTTAACTGGAGGTGATGCGGTTAAATGGGCAACAGATGATGACTACAATCTATTGCAAAAGTCCTTATCATCATTTTGTGAAAGCGTTAATTTAAAAGATTGTAACATCATCCACTCGGTCAATTGGCATGCCTTGCTAAAAATTAGTCCAACATACCTTGCAGATAGATATGTTATAACACATATTCCACATGATATTAAAAACATGTTGATGCAATCAGATTATCTTAAAATATCGCCGTTTGTGGACAAATGGATCGTGATGTCTAAAAGAGGAAAAAAGATGTTGCAAGGGACAGGTTTTAATTATAATTATGTACCTTATTCAATAGACATGAAGAGATTTTATCAAATAGATAAGAGCCACCCCAAATTGAGTGAAATCCGTAAAAAATACAACATACCTACTGACAAATATTTAATTGGAAGTTTTCAAAGGGACACTGAAGGTACAGATCTTAAAACAGCTAAATATATGAAAGGACCTGATGTTTTTTTTGAGATAGTAAAAAGACTCTATCAACATAATAAAGACATTTTTGTGATTTTAGCAGGACCGAGAAGATTTTGGCTTATAAAACAACTTACAAGAAACTCAATACCTTTTGTCTACATTGGAAAAATACCTGAAGTAGATGGGAATGATGACATCTATATTAATACACTTTCCCAAACGACAATCAACTGTCTTTATAATTTACTTGATTTATATTTAGTAACCAGTCGTATGGAAGGTGGACCAAAAGCTATAATTGAATGTGCAGCTGCCAAATGTAAAATAATTAGCACCAATGTTGGACATGCTTCTGATATTTTAGATCCGAAGACAATATACTTAGACCCAATAGAAGGATTTGTTCTAATACTAGATGACATAGAGAATGATACTCTTACAGATTCTGTTAATGTAAATTTTCAAGAAGTTGTTAAGGGACATAGTATAGAAATTGTGAGAAGATATTGGGAGAAAATTTATCATGAAGTAGTTAGCAAAGAATTAAGATCAGAATCTGTGGATAAACTACAAAAAAGAGATGGGGTCAATCGAACAATTTTTAATATTTTTCGGAATCGCAAAATAATAACTATTTTGCATAAATTCCACAAACCTCCTTGGGGTGGAGGAAATCAGTTTCTTTTAGCTTTGAAGAAAGGAATAAATAACAAAGGGAAAAAAGTTAATAACAAATTAACTAAAAATTCTAAATTATGTATTTTCAATTCTTTTTTATTTGATATGAATACATTAAAATCCAATAGAAAAGATTATAGTAATACTTTAATGGTTCATAGAGTAGATGGCCCAACTCTATTGGTAAGAGGAAAAGATAAAGAGATTGATGATGAAATATTTGAAATTAATAATATGGTTGCAGATATTACGGTATTTCAATCATTTTGGAGCTATCAAAAGACCATTGAACTTGGTTATAAACCAATAAATCCTATAATAATACCAAATACAGTTGACTATTCAATATTCAATAAAAATGGAAAGAATGAATTCTCAAATAAAAAAAAAATCCGACTCATCTCAACAAGTTGGTCTAATAACCAGAGGAAAGGATTTGATATATATAAGTGGCTAGATAATAATCTAGATTCGAATAGGTTTGAATATACTTTTGTTGGAAATATTCCCACAGATTTGGAGTTCAAGAATATTATACATATACCTCCAGTTCCTTCAAAAGAACTGGCAACTATACTTAAAACAAATGATGTCTTTATTACAGCAAGTAGTAACGATCCGTGTTCAAATGCGGTTATTGAGGCTTTATCTTGTGGATTGCCTGTACTCTATTTCAATGGTGGTGGACATCAGGAAATAATTGGATATGGAGGCCTTGGTTTTAACACCAAAGAAGAGATTCTAAAACAATTGGATTATCTACTGAACAATTATGAATTATTTCAAAAATTAATTTATTGCCCTTCATTGAATGAAATAACAGATAAATATTTGTCCCTTTTGAATTTGACAAAACTGTAAGGAACTCGGTGGGATTTAATGGATAGTCATTGGTTGGAGAACATCAAGGAAAGTGTAATTTTTTTTATAAATGAGATGAATGAACATAAAGATTTCTCTTATTTTAGATATTCATATTCAGGTGATCTTTTTGAACAGAAAAAAAGGTGGGGGCTTGGACAACTTGTCTTTGCAACAAAGATATTGTATATAATGGATGAGATAAAAATACTCAATAAAAATCACCGCATAAATTTAATAAACAGTATAAATTCATTTCAGAATAAAGACGGTTATTACACGGATACATTCATATTCAAAATCAGCAAAAGGGAAAAATTATATAATCTAGTTAAAGGAAAAAAGATCGATCCTTTCTATGAGAAAATAAAAAGAGCTGAAACAAGACAGTCCTTTGCAGCATTATCTGCTTTGGATTCAAGGCCCTTAAGGCCATTTTTACATATACCTTATACAAAACAAGACATAAATTCCTACTTAGAAAAATTGAACTGGAAAGAGCCTTGGGATGCGGGAAGTCATTATAGTCATTTACTTTTTTTTTTACATTTCAATAGAATTCATTTTGAATTAGAGAAAGAGAAAACAGATATACTAATTGATTATGCCATAAAGTGGTTGAATAATATTCAGTCATCTGTAGATGGCTGCTGGTATATAGGTGAACCATCAAATTCACAGAAAATTAATGGAGCAATGAAAATCCTTACTGGATTATCTGCTATTAATAGGTTACAATTTTCGTATCCAGAGAGAATTATAGATACAATTTTATCAAATATTCATTGTTCAGATGCCTGCAATGAGATTAATGATATTTTTGTGTTGCATTGCTGTAAAAAATTAGTTAATTATAGAGATGATGAAATTCGGAACTTATGTTTAGAAAGATTGAAACAATATAGACGATATTTTTTTGAAGATAAAGGTGGATTCTCTTTTCATCAGAGAAAGGCTAATGACAACTACTATGGGGCTAAAATCACAAAAGGATTGAATGAACCTGACATTCATGGCACTGCATTATTCTTATGGGGAATTACTTTGATTTCAAATATTATAGAACTTGATTTGGGGTTGAAAGAACCAATTACATAATAGTAGGCATAGGGTGATGTAAAAATTGATTAAAATAATTGAAAGATTTAGCAACATTATTTCATTAAAAAAAAAACAATTTAAATGTACAAATGGAATTAATGGCTCTATCGATAAATTAAAGGGAAACAAAGTATCCATACACCGGATCAATAGGCACTTTTTTCTGACGATATCTGAAGATCGAGCTATCTATAAAGATTATGAAGATTGGAAATATTTACAAACAGTTAAAGGGCACCCTAATGAATTTGAGAAACTATGGAAAATCACGAAAGATAAGCAACACAAAGTCTGGAATTTTGTAGAAATCAAAAAGGTAGACAATGTTTTGGATATTGGTTTTAGGGACGGTTTTAACTTGAAAGAGCTTAAAACGAAATGTTCAAATGTTATAGGTATTGATGTTAATAGACATGCAATCGATCACGCTATAGAATTGGGCTGTCAAGCATTTCAAGAAGATATTCAACAACAAACTCATTTTGAAGATAATTCTTTTGATGTTATTATTATGTGTGATGTTCTTGAACATTGTTTTTCACCAGAGAACGCATTGAAAGAGTGCAATAGGCTCTTAAAACATGATGCTCGTATGATAATAGAGGTACCTTTTGAAAATGAGTTTGATAAGAATATATTACATGGGCATTCTTCATTATTTAAAAATAAAGTGATTTTTGAAGAAATATTAATAAACTTCAAATTTGTAATTTTAAAAAAGGATTTATCTGACAAAACAAGAAATTTATATGTTGTATTTAAGAATGCGGATTAGACAATGTTTCTGCAGATGTGAGAATTGATTTATGCCACAATATTATGATAAATCAAATAATCGCTTAGTATACATAGAACAAAAATCATCTCCTGACTTTTGGGATGCTCATTGGAACATAGATGATTTCAGATCGCGGATTGAAAGAAGCAAGAATAACCAATTCATTTCAAGAAAGCCACTGCGGTGGCAAAATTAACTGTTGCCTTCATAGCGTAAATCTAGTTTTTCCAATTTTATACTCATAGATGTGTCCTCTTGATTCAAAATATCGAATGTCATTAAGAATCTGATCTATATCGATTCCCCGTTCAGTTGCTTTTGATATCACAACCTCGATATTTGCTCCATCTCTATTCTGATTTTCTCTAATTGGAGTGGCCCCTAAATAACGGACAAGTAGTTAAGCAATTTTTTACTTTGGGGTGTACATATGAAACAAAGACGAACATATACACAAGAATTTAAACTGAAAATCTTACGAGAATGTGAAAATAGTAAAGGGAAGGCACAACTCAGCCGAGAACATGGTCACCATCCATCTCTCATTACAAAATGGGAAGAGGAATTTCGAAAGGATCCAGAAAATGCCTCCAACGGACACGGAAAGATTTACAAAGATGATGCAAGAATCTGTGAGCTTTAGAGAGTAATGCGAAGAGGTTTACCTCTCGGATTATGGCACATTCGATGAAGCGTTTGATAATATCAAGAATTTTATAGAGAGCGTCTATAATGAAAAGCGACTACATTCGGGGATGGGATACCTACCGCTAATAGAATTTGAGGAGGCGTTAGCTTTAAATAGTGTTGCTTAACTATCTGTCTGCTGGAATGGGTGCACTCCGAATTTATTCTCCCCAGGATAAAATTGACGTGTGATATTTAGTCATCATGTATCAAATTTCAGTGGCAAGATAAATAAATGCGTTTATACTTTTCTATACGTCATAAAATATTAACAATTGTAATTACTTAATTAAACTCAGTTTACTATGAAATTAGATGCTAAAAAAATTTATATAGAAATACACACCAATTATAAGAAAAAATTAGGGTTTTATCAAATTTATTATGATATGTACTTGGATTGGTGGATAAATTGGGTATATTCGTCCCATGTTAAAATCAAGTACATAAATGATAAAAATCTTTTATTTTCCCACCCATTAGCTTTTTATAATCTGATTATTGATAATAGAAACTATTTAATAGGATTTGACTTATGGGATAAATATCCACTTTTTGTATCTAACTGTACTGATAAAAAATTGATAGATAGATGGGAAAAATGCGATCTTCATTTTAAAACAAATTATTTTGATGCAAAAAGCCCATTTAGGTATAGAGCTCCACTATCATATGTAAAGAAGGATGAAGATAAAGGTCGTACTAAAGCAGAAGAAGCCTATTTTAAGGATAACATTTTTCCGGGTGGTATGCCTCTCTTAAAGGGAAAATATTTTTTGAAAAGGAAATATAAATCATTTCGTAGTAGGAAAAAAATATTTAATGTGAACATTTCTGGAGGTATAAAAAAATATAGTTCACTAAGAAATGAAATGATAGAAAAACTATATAATAGATACGATAACCCTCGGTTTATAAATTCATACCCCAATTATTTGAAGACTCTTGGTAAAACAAAAATATGTGTTGATTTCCCATCGAATTCAAGGGTTACTTTCAGATCATCAGAGGCTATTTCTATGGGCTCATTTTTAGTTGGTCCACCCACT
>JAIOSM010000427.1 GCA_021107575.1 Desulfobacteraceae bacterium
CAACTGACCGACTATCGGAACGAAACCAGCAGCTTGCTGAAACAACTGACCGACTATCGGAACGAGACCAGCAGCTTGCTGAAACAACTGACCGACTATCGGAACGAAACCAGCAGCTTGCTGATTTGTTGCTGGAATTGTCTGTGCAGCAGGCAACGAGCAAAGAATTAAGTAGTCAAATTGATGAGTTATTGAATTCCAATTCATGGAAAATTACAAGACCACTCAGGTCAATTAAGAAAATTTTTTAATAGTAAATATTTCAAGGAAGAAGAATGATTGGAAAAAAGGCACGACTTATTGCGTTTTATCTCCCTCAGTTTCATCCAATTCCAGAGAACGATGAATGGTGGGGGAAAGGCTTTACAGAGTGGAGCAACACAGCCAAGGCAAAAGCCCTTTTTCCTATGCATCAAGTGCCCAGTATACCAGCGGACCTCGGTTATTATGATCTTCGTGTTTCAGAGTCGCGAGAAGCTCAGGTAGAACTCGCTGAACAATATGGAATAGAAGGTTTTTGTTACTGGCACTATTGGTTCGGTGGGGGGAGACGTCTTCTGGAACGTCCATTCAACGAAGTCTTACAGACAGGAAAACCCGATTTTCCTTTCTGTCTTGGATGGGCCAATCAAACTTGGTCTGGCATCTGGCATGGTTCACCCGATCAGATTCTTATTGAGCAGACTTATCCAGGTAAAAATGACATCATCGATCATTTTTATTCAATGCTCGACGCTTTCCATGATCACCGTTATATGAAAATTGACGGCCGAAATATATTCTGCGTATATCGACCAACAGACCTCCAGAAGCCGAAGTTTTTTATGGATACATTTAGAGAGTTAGCCGAGCGAGAAAATGCACCCGGGTTTTATTTTATTGCCATCACTGATTACCCATGGAAGATTCCGAAAGATGGTTATGATGCATGCACGACAAACCCGCCGGTGGGAATGCTTCCTTACCAAGGGGTCGCATCTCTTAACGATGAGATCAAAAAGGAAATATATGAGTCCAAATCGAGTAAATTTAAAAATATAAGGCTGCCGCAGATTTACTCATATAAAAGCTTCATTCGCAACGCTTTTCCAGAGGTGACAAGAAGCTCTGAATTTTACCCATGCGTGGTTCCCAACTGGGATAACACGCCTCGTTCAGGAGTTAACGGTTTTGTTTTACACGGTTCTAACCCCGAACTCTATGGCAAACATTTAAGAGAGGCTGTTGATCTTGTATCTGATAGGAAACCTGATCAGCGGGTGGTTTTTGTTAAATCGTGGAATGAGTGGGCTGAAACGAATTACCTGGAACCAGATTTAAGATGGGGTAGAGCATATCTTGATCAGACTGTTAATGTCATAAACGGTTGAAAAGAGACGGTAGCATATAGAAAACAGAATTGTTGTATAAAAGTAATCAACGAATGGAGGAATAATAGCTATGAGCTCAAGTGCTGAAAAAATTTTTGCAAAATATAATTCTACACCTGATAAGGAATGGAAAAAAATTATAAAGCAATCTGCAAGTAATCCTATGATTGATGGTTTAAATTTTCCCTTATGTCCGGATGCAGCAATGCAACGTCATTTTGTTGGGGCAACTCTTGATCGGGTAGATATACCTTTTGATTTTTACCGAACCGTTAAAAATATTTATGAATCCAATATTCGGGAAATTGATTCAAAGACTAAGTTGCTCGATCTTGGTTCCGGTTGGGGAAGAATCCTGCGTTTTTTTATGAAAGATATAAAACCATCCAACCTCTTTGGTTGTGATGTGAATCCCATTAGTATTGATATCTGCAATACATGTTTCAGAGGCGAAGTGAACTTCCAGAAAATCAAACATCTTCCCCCAACTCTGTATGAAGATAATAGTTTTGATATTATTGAGGGGTATTCTGTTTTTAGCCATCTATCATATCAAGCTGTTGTATTGTGGTTGCATGAATATTTTAGACTTCTCAAGCCAGGTGGTCTTGTTGCAATTACAGTATGGAAAAAGAGTCGCTTTGATTATATTCGTAAAATACAAAAAAAACCACCCATATCACCTGAATCCAACAAATATCAATATAATCTTCAATCTTCTTTCTCAAAGGATTGTGAACTGGAAGAAGATATTTATAACCGTGCAGGTGTTGTATTTATTCCCTATTCAGCAGATTATGATGTCACTTATGGTGAGGCATTTATTTCACCAGAGCTCTTATCTTCACAATGGAGTTCTTTATTTGAGCATGTTAACACCATTGGAATTAAGGGTGAGCAGCAGATTGTTTTTTTACGAAAAAAGACAAATGCTTCCAAAATTGAGGATGACACAGTTCAGGAAATTGCTAAAATTGCCAAATTTGATGATATTCGATCAATCTGCATGACAAATTATATAAGAAATAATAAAAAAGTAAGTAAGTAACATTGCTGGATACAATTAAATCAGATTATTTATAGTGCCTGTTAAATGTATTAGACCATTACTATTGTTGCCAACAATAAAAGAAAAATGAAGATTATTTGAAAGCCAAAATTAAAAGTATCTTTCTTGCAAGGAGAACTATCCAATGCCCACAGATATCCAATTTGCTATTATTGCAAACCCACGTACAGGTACTAACCATTTTATAGATCTTCTAAATTCACATCCGGATATTTCATGCCATCGGGAAGTTTTTCATCGTGATACTGTTTATCTGTTAGATGGGACTCATGATGATTTACTTATGAAGCGAAATAAAAACCCGCTTGCGTTTTTGAAAGAGCTTTTTGCATCCAGCGCAACAAAAGCCTGTGGTTTCAAAATTTTCATGGATCATGATGACTCCGTGTTGGATGCTGTATTACGGGATCCAAAAATAAAAAAAATTGTTCTATATAGACCTAATTTGCTTGCTGTTCATTCTTCTGCTCAAATTGCTGTGGCAGAACAACGTTGGATAGATGTCATTGATCATCCAGTTGCAACTCTTGATAAATTGGCATTTGTACATATCCCAAAGACTGCGGGGTTGTCTTTACACGCTGTTCTTGAAGAACATTTTGGGAAAGCTTCATCGATTAGATTCGGAAATCAAGAGGATCGGGCTCGATTTTTTGAATTATCATCTGATGCGTTGAAGAAATTTGATTACATAACTGGACACCTGTCCATGAAAGAATTGCATGGAAAAGAGGTTGATTTTCCAGCGGTTGCTGTAGTGCGTGACCCATTGAATCGATTGGTTTCGATGCTCCAATATTACAGAAAAAGTAATTTGTCTGACCATCAAAGCCTTAAATTTGATGAGGTGAAAAAGTTTGCTGCGCACATGCAAAAAACCGGTCAGTATAATATGCAGTGCTGGCATCTTGGTGGTACTCATAAATTTGGAGATGCAGTTGAAATGATTCATCGTAAGTGCCTCTATGTTGCACCCCTGGAATACTATGATGATTTCCTGAGGACGATCTCAGAGTTGATAGGTACTCAGTTGAAGAGCATACAACGCAATGTGACGCCCAAAGATGATTCAATTCAATTTAAAGATAAAGATTATAGCCTTTTAGAACCTTTAATAGGAGATGATTTAAAGTTAGTAAAATATATTAAGCAAAATTATAAAGAGATTAAAGAGAACTTCATTAAAAAGGCAAGATTATTTTCGAATAACGAGCATGCTGCGTGTAAATATAATTTTGGAAAGACAAAAACGAAAGTAACCTTTAATCCTATAGAATTTAAAAAACGCATTTTATCTTACAAAAAGCATTATAAATATGCGATTGATCTATTGAATGAAACGAATCAGGACTATCTTTTTGTGACTTATGAAGATTATAATAATGAAAGTTTTTTCAGGAGGGTGTTTCCTTTTTTAATGTTAGGACAACCAGACCTTGTGCAAACCCGAATGAAAAAAATGAACAGTAGTGATATCCTGTCTCGTTATGAAAATCCTAAAGAGGTCCGTGCATATCTTCAGGAGACCGATAGTCTACACTGGGCGCATGAGGGCTTTATGCAGTGGCCATAATTATTAATTGGCAGATAATTTAAAAGACCTTTCATCAAAGCAATATGCTTTAAAAATAATTCTGAGATTCATAATGCCTGCTTAAATGGAAATGAAAGTGAAACTTTGGTGTTTATTAATACGTGGAACAAATGGGCAGATGATACCAACTAATAACCAGATAAAAAAATATGCTTATGGGTATTTGCAGGTAACACATGGCGCTTTAATAAAAAAAATATCAGAGGATTATTTTATATAGCATTTGTTGAAAGGTTATGTTTGACAGGGAAAAATTGTGAAATTCTTGTGAAAGATCACCAAAACCTAACATAAATTATCGCCCTATCAAAATTTCCACAACATTATATCTTAAAGAATGAACCTGCCCATATTGCAGTTAGACCTTTGCGAGAAAAGAATATGCCCCGGATTATAACATTCTAAATAAAAAATTTAAAATTCAGAGCTTAAGCAAAACAATTAAAACTCAAATCAAACATTTTTCAACTGATACCCGACTGATTACCAGTCAGATTTTATCTCTATATGAGACACTTTGTCCTGCTTTTGGTGCCCAGGCGCACCTGTCCACTTACAAAGGTGTTGAAAAAGGCTATCGCCTTTTCCAACTTCCAATTTAATAATCTTATTATACGAGGTCTCCTTATATCATGAATAAAAAAGCATTAATTATCGGTATCTCAGGGCAAGATGGCTCTTACCTGGCAGATCTCCTTTTGGGTAAAGGGTATGAGGTGATTGGGACATCTCGTGATGCGTCCTTGTCCTCTTTTGCAAATCTTATTCGATTGGGGCTGCGCAACAAGGTACAGGTTGAGTCTGTATCCCTCAATGATTTTCGAAGTGTTATTCAGGTGTTTAAAAAATATTGCCCAGATGAGGTCTACAATCTTGCTGGGCAAAGCTCAGTTAGTTTATCATTTGAACAGCCCGTTGAAACTTTTGAAAGCATAAGTATTGCTGTTTTAAACCTTTTAGAGGCAATCCGTTTCATGGATTTTCCTATCCGGCTGTATAACGCCAGTTCCAGTGAATGCTTTGGCAATACCAATGGTCAGTCAGCCTCGGACAAGACCTCATTTTTCCCTCGAAGTCCTTACGCGGTAGCTAAATCGGCGGCTTTCTGGCAGGTGGCCAATTACCGTGAAGCATATGGGATGTTTGCCTGTTCTGGATTGCTTTTTAATCATGAATCTCCGCTTCGACCCAGCCGTTTTGTAACCCAGAAGATAGTCAAGGCCGCTTGCAAGATTGCAGCTAACGGAAGAGGACGACTGAAACTTGGTAATCTTTCTGTGCAGAGGGATTGGGGGTGGGCTCCGGAATATGTTAAGGCTATGTGGATGATGCTTCAACATGAAGAACCAGATGATTTTGTTATTGCAACTGGTCAAACAAATTCACTTCAGAGTTTTGTTGAGGAAGTTTTTAGTAATCTTGACCTTGACTGGCGTGAGCATGTGGAATATAGCAGTGATTTTAAACGACCGACTGATATAGATATTTCTATCGCAAATACTGAGAAAGCAGAAAAAAAACTTCAATGGAAAGCATCCTACTATATGCGCGATGTTGCAAGAATGCTGGTTGAGGCAGAAAAGGCAAGGAAATAAAAATTCAAGTTAACTAATTAAAACTCAAATCAAACATTTTTCAACTGATATCCGACTGATTACCAGTCAGATTTTATCTCTATATGAGACACTCGTATAATAGAATTAGTCAGCAGTGGGAAAAGCATGTTGTTTAAACACAAAAAATATATCATAGAAAATATTGGGTATTGTCCCATATGTGAAACTAAAACTAAATTCTTTTCTAAAGAAGAGTGGCTCAGAGATCATTATCTTTGTAGTATTTGCAGAAGCATACCAAGAGAACGAGCATTGATGGAAATATTAAAAAACAACTACCCTGGTTGGGAAAAAGCGGTAATTCATGAAACATCACCAGGGAATAGAGGTGCAAGTGTTCGTTTGCGCAATGAGTGTGGAAAATATATTCCATCGCAACATTTTGATAATGTACCATTAGGAACAACTGATAACGGAATTAGATGTGAAAACTTGGAATTACTTACTTTTGAAGATGATAGTATAGATATCCATATAAGCCAGGATGTAATGGAACATGTTTTTAATCCATTAAAAGCGTTTTCAGAAATAGCCAGAACATTAGCCCCCGGTGGAATGCACATTTTCACTGTTCCATTGGTAAATAAATGGAATCCATCTAAGCGACGTGCAAAAAAAGATGATGAGAATAATGTTATTCATTTATTAGAGCCATCATATCATGGTAACCCAATTGGCGATGGAAGATCACTTGTAACTATAGATTGGGGTTTTGATATTTGTGAGTTTATCTTGCAAAGCTGCGGGTTATTTACACAGATATTTTATATTGATGACGTAGGGAAAGGTATCCGAGCTGAGTACATTGAAGTTTTAGTTACTTATAAACCTGTAGAAATCCTATCTGCTGCAAAACTATAAAACTGGCTAATACATGTGAGTCATCGTCCTGTCAATAGGCAATAAAAATTTTAATGAAAGAGTTGCTTCCCTTTTTATTAAACTTGAGACCTCGTATAATAATAACTACTTAATGAGTTTTTGTGGCATTAAAATTGGTAGGATACAAAAAATAAAAAAGTGCCACCGGCTCCATTTTTTAAAAATTGGGCGGGTCGTGCAAAGGTTTCATAAAAGGACAAGAGATAGCTTTGTTTTTTAATTCTTTAAATTATTTATATTTTTTCCTGTGCGTCTTTTTTTTTTACTGGAATATCCTTGGAAGGTCTAAAAAAGCACAAAATATTTTTATTCTATGTGCGAGTTACTTTTTTTATGGGATGTGGGACTGGCGGTTTCTTTTTCTAATTATTCTTAGTTCAACAACTGACTACGCTGTTGGAATATTTTTAGGCAGAAATTCCGATAAAAAAAATAGGAATCTGCTTTTATCATTTAGCGTCTTTGTCAACTTAGGATTTTTATTTTTTTTTAAATATTTCAATTTTTTCAATGCTCAATTTTTAATATTTATGTCAAGAATTGGTATACATGTAGATCCAGTAAGTATAAATATTATCTTACCGGTTGGAATTAGTTTTTATACCTTTCAAACATTGAGTTATACGATAGATGTTTACAATAAGAAAATTGCTCCAACAAAATCAATCATAGATTTTTTTGCCTATGTAGCATTTTTTCCACAGCTTGTTGCTGGACCTATTGAACGGGCATCTCGTTTATTACCTCAATTTAAAAAAAAACGAGTTTTTGCTTACAATGAAGCACTTCTCGGCTGTAAGCTCATATTATGGGGTTTATTTAAAAAAGCTGTAGTTGCTGATAACTGTTCAGTTATTGTAAATAATATTTTTAATTATAGCAATTTTTCTGTAATTAATCCATTTTGGTTATTTATTGGAATCATTTTTTTTGCATTTCAAATTTATTCTGATTTTTCTGGATATAGTGACATTGCAATTGGTTCAGCAAAGTTACTTGGTTTTAACTTAATGACCAATTTTAGAACACCATATTTTTCCCGGGATATTCCGGAATTCTGGAGGCGTTGGCATATTTCTTTAACGTCATGGTTTAAAGATTATGTATATATACCCCTTGGTGGAAGTCATGGGACAAAAACCTTGGCTGTTAGAAATATTTTCATAATTTTTTTAATTTCAGGAATTTGGCATGGTGCGAATTGGACATTTCTAATCTGGGGATTGTATAGTGCAGTTTGTTTTTTCCCATCGTTCATACAAAAAACACACAGATTAAATACTGATAATATTGCGAATGGTAATTTTTTACCTAAGCCCCGGGAATTAGTCTCAATTATTTTTACATTTCTACTTATATGCCTTGGGTGGGTTTTCTTCAGGAGTCCAAATCTTTCTATTTCAATAGATTATATCTGGTCATTTTTTAATGGACTGTTTACTACAGGACTATTGCAGTATTCACCTTCTACCCTAATTCATTTTCTTCCAAAAGAAATGATTCCCGTATTCATAAATTCATTAATATCAATAGTTTTTTTATTAACGATCGAATGGTTTGGTAGAGATATTGATAATATTATAGATTTTAAATTAGGAACTATTAAATCGTTTATATTTTATAATATTATTTTATTTATGATTTTATTGTTAGGTAATTTTAATCATGAGGAATTTATATACTTTCAATTTTAAATTAACTATGAAAAGATTTTTACTAAATTCTATTATTTATACATTTGTAAGTACCGTTTTATTCATAATCGGTTTTGAGATTATTTTTTCGACAAATGGGAATCTTCGAATATCTCAGTATTTTTCTTCCCAGTTTTCTTGGTTAAAGGTATATGAACGAGTACAGTCAAGCCATAAAAAAAAATCATTCGAGACTCTAATTTTAGGTGATAGTGTTGCTGGCCAATTATTTCGTTTTAACTCAGATATGGGTTATCTTACCTCAAATGGATCTGTCTATACAGCAGGAAATTTCATTCTTTGTAGAAATGTGATTAAAAACAATCCTAATCTTAAGCAAGTTATCTATTTAAGTGTTCCCAATGTGATAGGACATAAATTTGAAAGAAGGAGAACCAGCAATAATTTTGTAAAACCATTCTATGAGATTTCAACATTTGAACATTTTGATAAAAGTACAATAGACAAAATTAATCAAAAATTTATAAATTATTTTTATATTTTAAAACTCTTTAAGAACCTTTCTCTTAATGAATATGATTATTCGGATGGTGTAATAAAAAACCAATTTTTATTATCACCATTTTCATTATTATATCTTAAAAAAATGAGTGTAATCTGTAAAAATAATGGTGTGATTTTGACCATCCTATCCCCCCCCATTCCAAAATCTAAGTTGAATGTTGTTAAAAAGTATGAAAACAAATTTCTTTCTGAAATAGGAAAGAACAATTTAAATACTGAGTTTAAATATTATTTTGAAACAATGAAAAACCTTTCCGATTCAGAATTTCTCGATGGGCTGCATATGAAGAGAGAATATCTATTAAAAAATAGAATATTTGAGAGGAATAGAATTATGATGATAGCCAAGAAACATTATGAGGAAAGTAAATTATGTTGGGAAATCGAGTTCTGATTGGTAGAAGAGGATAAATTCAATTTCAGTGTTATTAATAACAGCGCCTCAATAGCATAGTGGGGTTAATTAGTTTTTACAAATTCTTTGGAATCAAGATCTTTGTGAGTTTTTAAGATTTCCATTTTTATCTAATTTTATTATACGAGGTCTTAAGCCATGGTACCTCCTAAGAGTTGATTTTAGAGGTGTACAATAACAGAAATATTAAATAGATTCAATAAGATATAGTGAATTCGACTATAAGTAATGATAAAAATCAATCAAAAAACTAAAGCTTCAGAAAAGTCAGTCTGGAAAAATGGAACTTTCGTGCAAAGGTCTTGTTTTATGAAATACATTTATGGATTAACTTTTCTGGTAATTCTTGTATTACCATTCTCACTATTACTTACTTCTGGAGATAAAATTATTAAAAGGGATATTGATGAAAAAAGGATTTTGGCTTCAAGACCTGATTTTTTCAACACTTCTTTTAATGAATTTTCACAAAAATATGAAAATTACTTAAACGATAAGTTGCCATTTCGTACTGTGTTTATCAATAATTATTTATGGATATGGGAAACGAAGTTATCTTCTTTTGTAAGAAAAAATATTAAAGGTAAAGAAGACCATTATTTTCCTAACAAAAAGAATTCACCAACAGTAATGAACTACCTTGGGTTGCAAACGATTTCTTTACGAAAATTATATGAATTTAGAACAATAATCGCAGGAAGACAAGCTTTTTGGCAATCATATGGAGCAAATTATCTTTTTTTATTATTGCCGGATAAAACTACTCTTTATCCTGAATTTTTACCTGGATGGGCACAGGATAAGTATAGTGTTATAGATCAATTGAATTCTATGCTTGAAGATACTCAGATAAACTACCTAAATATAAATGAAGTGCTTAAAGAGAACAAAAAACTAAAAAAGCCTTTTTTTAATAAATATTTCGATATCGATCATTGGAATGCTAATGCCTTGGACGTGGTGTATAGGGTTCTTTCAAAGAAGTTTGAAAATAATGTTAATTTCCATCAAGTAGACATTAATAAAGCGTATACGCTTGAGTCCATAGAAAAATCAACAAGTATATCTAAAGAAATCGTTCCATGGATGAATTTAAATGTTAGCAATTTGAGAGTACTTAAGCACAATTATATGGGTGTTAAGTCTCCATCTTGGGCATCTTGCGATATCGTTGTAAATGATAAACTGAAAGATGGAACACTACTTTTTTCAACTGATTCTTATTTTAAGTATACTCATCAAAATAATTTCAAAAATGCAAAAGGAAAAATATTCCCTCTCGCACATAATGTACATAAGTTAATTTATGTGCACTATAAAGAAAAATTATCAGTTTTTAAGGAAATTGCGCATGTAGAGAAGCCAAGTATCATTATTGAAGCTGTTGCTGAGAGAACTAAACTAAATATAACGAATAGGCAATCACCACGACTGCTGATTGCTGGAGAAAAAATTTTAAATGATTCACAGCTTATTATTGTTCCAGAGCTCTTTGTATCATCGTCCAAAAAGAAAAATTGTTTATTAACACCAAGTGATAATACGTTAAAAATTATTTCAAAAACAAATGACCCTATCCTTCACCTGCCAACTCAGCGAACGAACAAAAAAGGGCGTTTTGTGGTGATGGTTAAGATGTCTTCTACAGTAGATACAATAGCAGTACTTTTCTATGCGCAGGGCAATGAAAAGTTCATTGGAAATCGTTTGGTCTCCCAAAAAATAAAAAAAGGGTTAAATTATTTACATCTTCCTGTTTATGCTCAGCCAGATCAAGATATTAGATTACGTTTTGATCCTGGAAGGAAAAAAGCGATTTATACAATTTTTTCAATGCCCGACACCAAAGAAATGTTTGAGGAAAAATCATAATGGTTTTTAGTTCACTTATATTTATATTTGTTTTTCTTCCCTTTGTATTATTAATACATAGTTTGTTGTTTTTGCATATTCAGAATAAGCAAGACAACGATTTTCTTACCACATTGTTAAATTTGTTTTTGTTGTTGAGCAGTATGGTGTTCTACGCCTGGGGAGAACCAAGACTTGTTATACTATTGATTTTATGCGCTTATATCAATTTTCATGCAGCGTTACTTATAGAAAAACGAAATTATTCAAAATTATTTTTTGCAATCAGTGTGACCATCAACTTGGGATTGTTAGCATGTTTCAAATATGCCATGCTATTTATTTCACCAGGAATGATAACACTTCTTAATAAAGCATTACCTCAATCTATAAATCTAAAAGATACTTTTACAATTGCATTACCTTTGGGAATTAGTTTTTATATATTCCAAGCAATCAGTTATCAGTTTGATGTTTATAGAAAAAAGGTAACTGCTTCGCAAAAATTTATTGATTTTGCTTGTTATTTAACGATGTTTCCACAATTGATTGCCGGTCCTATCGTTCGATATTCGCAAATTGTAAAAGAATTAAAGATAAGAACTCTGAATATTAGTATCTTCACTGATGGCGCTTCCCGTTTTACATTTGGCTTAGCCAAAAAGGTTTTAATCGCAGATACACTTGGGAAAGTTGCGGATGCAGCATTTTCTGTTCCACATGGAGAACTAACAGCTTATGGGGCTTGGATTGGAATAATTTGCTATACCTTTCAAATCTATTATGATTTCAGCGGGTATTCAGATATGGCCATTGGGATAGGGAATATGCTTGGTTTCAGATTTCCTGAGAATTTTAATTATCCATATATTGCCGATAGCATTCAAAACTTTTGGCAACGGTGGCATTTGTCGTTATCAGGTTGGTTTAGAGATTATCTCTATATTCCCTTAGGTGGAAGCCGTAGAGGTAAAATCAGGACGTATAGCAATCTTTTTATTGTTTTTCTTTTATGTGGTTTTTGGCACGGGGCTAGTTGGACATTTATGGCTTGGGGCGCTTATTATGGTTTCTTTTTAGTATTAGAAAGAATTTTTTCAGTATCAGTTAATAAAATTCCAAGAATTATTCGTCATTTTTATGTGTTGGTTGTGGTTATTTTCGGATGGGTTTTATTTCGTGCTGATTCTTTTACCCATGCTTTGTTTTATGTAAAGTCAATGTTGGGTTCTTTTCAAGGAAGTCTACAGATGAATAAGATCTGGATCCCCTGGTATGGAAATGATGTTACAATTGCATTAATATTCGCAGTCATTTTTTCTTATCCCTTTTTACCTGCAATCCAGAAGATTTCCTTGAGAATGGAAAATACTATGAATAGTTTAGTTTTTAGGGCATTTGAATTTTTAAAATATACATTTATGATTTTGATATTGTTGTTTTGTTGTATGCCCTTGTTTGGCTCAACTTATAATGCTTTTATTTATTTCAGGTTTTAATAAATAGACAACCTATATGGTATAATTACTTAATAAAACAAGCATATCGTGACGGTTAGGATAAGGAAAATGGTAAAAAATATTAACAAATTAATCGGCAGAATCAATTTGATGATTAAAAACCAGGGAGGTTGTTCAAAGGTCTCATGTTATTAAATAAAAAAGAACAAAATGAATATAAAAAATCGCAGCATAATGTATGTATTGATATTAATATGAGCGGAAGCGAGAGTTCCAATGTGGATCGCTTTAATGGGACACTTCTTTTTGTGGATTACGCTATCCCAATGTACGATAAATACTCAGGCTCTCGGACTATCTTTATGTACATAGAATTGCTGGTTAAGAATGGAATGACCGTGAAATTTCTGCCTGCCGATTTCAAACGAATAGAACCCTACTCTAGTGAAATCAATGAACTCGGAATAGAAACCCTTGATGGAAATGAGTTTAGCGAAAATTGGGAAGACTGGTTCCAAGCGTATGGTAAAGAGATCGATTATGTGTTTTTTAACAAGCCTGAACCAACGTTAAAATTTTTTAAGGCTGTAAAAAACTATACAAACGCTGCCATTATTTACCATTGCTGTGACCTGCATTATCTTCGACTTCGAAGAGAGGCCGAAATTGAAGGGGATGAAAAGGTTCAGGCTGAAGCAGACCGTTTTGAAAAATTAGAGAATTATATATTTGAATGCAGTGATGTAATTCTCACCTA
>JAIOSM010000005.1 GCA_021107575.1 Desulfobacteraceae bacterium
TTATAAAAAGCGAGCTGCTTAGTTCCACCAATGATAAAATCAGCATCTCTGATGATTTTATCCTGCTTTTTTGTGATATCATCGGGACTTATTCCGATACCGATAATTTTTACAGGTTTCATTTAAGCCACCACATAGTATATTGATCCAACAATTATTAAACTTATGATTCTAAAGCTTTGACCGGTAAGAAGCAGAGATAGTCCCATTTTTGGTGAAAAGATTCCAAGATATCTTGGAATCTGATGCCTTAAAGCTCTAATGGGAAATGCTATAATATTTCCCATTAAAAGAGCAAGCACTGTTTCTTTAATTGTGAGCAAGCCTGCATCCATTAATGCTCTAGCTGCTGCAAAACCCGAAGTAAACTCAGCTGCAAAACTTATCACCACAACTGACATGGATTGAACAGGTAAAATATTTGTACTGATTTTGCTCGAAACTATATTATTAAGATAATCAAAAATTTCATATGAAGTTAATAGAAAAACAAAAGTATATATGGGAACTATCCATACAAAGATGCCTGTCATGCGAGGGATTAGCTTTTGCTTAAGCACGAGAGATACTTTAAAAGGTGTTTTGTTCAGATTTTCTTCTTTAAATGATTCTGATGCATCCTTTTCATGGGCACTGCGCAAGCTAAAATTCTGGTTAAAAGAAAAATAAATTTTTCCAAATACAAGAAATATGAAAAACCTTAACAAGGTTGCACTGAACGTAAGCCCAAAATAGATCAATCCTGCAAACCCTGTCAGGGGTAACACTATAAAAACAGTAGTAGGAAGATGCAAAAAATAGGCAGGAAGTTGGTTTAGATAATTGGTTAGAAATAATTGCATCTTTGAAATTTTTTTATCTTTGAAAAAGTCAACAAGCATACTGTTTGCAACTACTCCTGATAAAAATGCAGAAATAAACGCAGCTCCGCATCTATCACCAAGGTTTGAAAATTTAAAAACAGGTCTTGCAATAATTGACATTTTTTTTGTCCATCCAAGAGCTTCTATAATCTGACCAATAGCAAGCCCAATGGTAATTAAGACGAGTAGTCTTAAAATTGGGAGAATCAGTTTTTTTATTATGTAGAGAAACGAAACATCTTCACAGCTTGTGATTGTAAAAGCAATCATTATAGTTGTTAAAAGAATAGAAACTGCTAAATATCTATGTTTTATCGTTGTCTCTTTCATTTGCCTGCAAGAATTAATGTCCAGTAGTCTGGATTTCTTGTTTCAAGAGCATCTATCTCGGCGATTATCTCTTCTCCATCTCTTCCACATTTTGATATTGCTACACTGTTTTTATAAAACCCTGTCTCTTTTAAAGCCTTATTAATATCTTTTGTGTTTTTATAAGCTTTTACAATTGCGATCTTATCAACTTTTTCTGCAATACTTCTTATGTGTTCTCCGCCATAGGCGCCTGACACCACTGCAAGTGTCTCTTCGGCTTCCACAAGTATTTTATTACACCTTGCAGCTGCTGCATGAAACGATGTGATACCCGGTACAACTTCAATGGCTGCTTCTGGCATCACTTTTTCCATTGCTGTTAAGATATAGCCAAAAGTTGAGTAAGTCATTGGGTCACCAAGGGTTATAAATGCAGCCTTTTGACCTTGTTTTAGAATATTTGAAATTATTTGTGCGTTAGCATTCCATGCTTTTGAGCTTTCAAGCTTATCTTTGATCATTGGGAAAGATAAATTTTGTATATCAGCCTTATCAGAAATATATGGGTCTGCAATTTCAAGGGCAAGACTATAATTGTTTTTTGTAGATGCAGCAGTAAAAATTACATCAGCTTCATTAATAACTCTGATTGCTTTTTTTGTAATCAGTTCAGGATCACCCGGACCCACGCCAATTCCAAACAATTTTCCGATTTTATTCATAAGACTACCTTTGTAATGCTTTGATGGTTCAAATTTTCTATTTTCAATGTTCAACTACTTATATTCAAATGTCCAACTATTCAATTGTTAAATTACCGTAAATGCCAGGATATAAAATTTTGCCAATTGTTTTTATTCCTTTTAAAAGCCTGACTCCAGGGCGGGAAATGATTTCTTCATCTATTAAATATATTTGATTGTTTTTGATCGCCTTGATTGCCTGAAACCCGGGCTCATTTTTAATCATTGTTTTAGTTGTATTATTCATTGCTCCAACTTGTGCAAGGAAAACATCAATTTTTAATGCATGGGATAAAATTTTTTCTTTTCCATAATTTGCTATATTTGAATTTCTTGAAGCTTTTGCATCAATTGCTATATTAACACCTCCTGCAGTTTTCAGAACAAAGCCGGGCATGGAGTTTTGAGTAAAGGTTTTCATACTTGAATGGATTGCTTCAAAATAGATACATTTTTTGCTTTTAATATTGACACTAATGGAATTTAAATATTCAATCTGCTTTTTAAAATCCTTAACCATTTTTAAAGCTTGTTTGTTTTTACCTGTTAATAAACCAAGCTTTAACCAATATTCATACATTTCATTAACACTTGCCGGTTGCAATGATACAACAATGATTCCAAATTTTTCAAGCCTTTTAAAAAGTTTGGAATACCCTTTGTCAATCATGGGTCGGATAATAACAAGATCAGGGTCTGCCGCAATAAATTTTTCTGCATCATCATGGTATGAAAATCTGGTTTTTTCTTTTATTTTTTCAGGGAAAGTATCATTAATTGATACACCAATAATTTGTTTTTCAGCGCCAAGATAAAACAAGTTTTCAGTATGCGCCCCATATAAAGAGATTATTCTTTGAAAAGGTTTTGAAAAATCAATACACCTGCCTGCGTTATCGACAACCGTTGCTGCGAAGGCATTGCCCTGCATAGCCAAGAGAAACAGGAACAAAATCAATATGTGATTTTTTACAAATTCAATCATTAGTAATCATCAGCTCTCATCAATTTTCTATCAATTTGTACTAAAATACACCTGTTTTGCGTTTGCAAACTTGTTATGTTCAATTTTTGCATCAATACTATATACCCTTTTGATAAATTTTTCAGTCATAACCTTTTCAGGGCTGCCCGATGCAATTATCTCACCTTTTTTTAAAAAAATCATTTTATCTGACCAGATTGATGCAAAGTTTATATCATGGAAAACTGAAATTATAGTAATATTAGTTTCTTTAATCTGTTTTTTTATATTCTTTAACAAGTTAAATGAATGGTTTATATCCATATTGGAAAAAGCCTCATCAAGGAGAAGAACAGGGGTTTTTTGACATAAAGCTCTTGCAAATATACATCTTTGCCTTTCTCCACCACTGAGGCGGGTTATTTTTCTTGCCATCAAATTATTAATTTCTGTCGTGGCAGCAACATCATTGACAATGTTTATATCTTCTTTATCTAAAGAGGAAAAGCGACCCATGTATGGATGTCTTCCCATGGTCACAACTTCTTTTACAGTATATGGAAAATTTATATAATAGTCCTGGGACACAAGGGCTATTTTTTTTGCAAGCTCTTTTCTTGAAAAAGAAAGAATGTTTTGATTATCAAGAAATATGCTGCCGGTCGCAGGTTTTAGGAATCCTGTTAAAAGATCAAGAAAAGTTGTTTTGCCGCTGCCGTTGGGACCGAGTAAGGAATAAAACTTACCTTCTGTAAATTCAATATTAAAATTGTTTATGGTTTTGTCAGCTTTGGTCTTAGCCCCATCGTTCTTATCAATGTCATGGGCAAATGAGAGATTTTTAACTTTTATTTTCATAGAGACCCCTATTTTTGCTGACTCTTTTTAAATATCCAACAAAAAACAGGGCCTCCTATTAAAGCTGTTAACACTCCAATGGGGATTTCATGGACAAGGACTGCCCTTGTGATTGTATCTGCAAAAAGAAGAAGGGTTGCTCCTGCAATCATGGATAAAGGGATAACTTTTAAATTGTCAGGTCCGGTAATTAATCGTACCATGTGTGGAATAAGAAGACCCACAAAGCCAATTATACCTGAGACAGAAACTGAAATAGCAGCAAGCAACGAGCCTGTTACAAGCAAAACAACAACAACCTTTTTAATATCAACTCCAAGGCTTGAAGCAGCTTTTTCACCAAGGGATATCAGGTTTAAGTCTCTTGCAAAAAGAATTGATATAAAAAAACCTATTGTTAAAAAACTTGAAACTGCAAGGACATCCATCCATGTTTTTGATGCAAAACTGCCCATGAGCCAGAAGATTATCACGGAAACTTGTTCATCTGCCATGTATTTTAAAAAACTGATGCCCGCAGATAATATTGCAGCAGTAATAATGCCGGATAAGATCAGATTGTTTGAGGAAAAGGCAGAATTTGGATTGTTGGAAGACTCAGATAGAAAAATTACCAGGAAAAGAGTTGAAATAGCTCCGGTAAAGGCAAACAATGGGATTGAAACAAAATAAGCGCCCAGATTTAGCAATATAGCGATGCATGCACCAAATGCTGCGCCGGCAGAAACACCAAGAGTATATGGGTCTGCCAGAGGATTTAAAAGAATGCCTTGAAATAAAGCGCCTGAAACAGCAAGTGCTCCACCTACAGCAGCACATGTAAGAATACGAGGCAACCTTATATCAACAATAATCACTCTGAATTTTTCCGGAATGTCTGAAACAAACTCAGCATTGTTGGTGATTTTCCAGAGGATAATATTACTAATCTCTTTAAAACCAATATCCACATATCCCATTGAAGAGGATATAAGGATCATTATTAATAAACAAAAAGAGAACAGAGTCACCAGAGTCCCTGTTCTCTTTTGTGTTATGGCTTTAACATTACTATTCAAACAGCCAGTTCCTTATTTTAATTTTATATTGGCTTCCTTTGCCGCATCTTTTATGTGGTCTATAAATATTTGAACAAATTCATTGTTAGACCCAAGACCTTTAAGCACAGGGTAAACTTTTAATCCAAGTTTTTCAAAATTACTTTTCCAGGAGTCTTCCTCATCTCCTGCCATATCATTTTTTGCATGATCCCCTGCCACAATCATTAAAGGTTTTAAAAGAACATTTTTTGATTTTAATTTTATATGGCTGAGACCTGCTTTAATATCATCAAGGCTCGGAAAGCCTTCAACGCTTCCCACAAAAGTCATTACGTCCGGATACGCATGCCGCATTTCTTTTTGGAGCTCAGCATAAATCCCGGTTGACCAGACTTCATTTCCATGTCCCATATAGACAAGGACACTATTTTTAGCTCTTGCTTCTTTTATATCAGCTTTGAATATCTTTACAACTCTTTTTAAGTCTTCATGGTAGGGATATTTTACGCCAATAGTTCCCATGGCAGGTCTTCCAATAGCTATCTTGTCAAAAGGCATCCATTTTTCTCTAACGGTTTTAATGGATGCAACACCTTCCACATATGATGCCAGATCAGAATATTGTTCCATGTGAAACATATGGGTAGGTTGTACCACAATATCCTTAAATCCTGCGCTTTGCAGCTTGCCAAAAGTTTCGAGGATTCCCTTTATATAAAGCACTTCCGGGGCAATCCCTTTGGCTTTCCATCCTCCAGGGTTTTGACTTCTTTCCTGCCATATTGTTCTGATAATATTTGATGTAAAGACCAGCTCAACTCTGGTTCCAGGGAAAGCCTTTTCAACCGAGGATTTAATATTCATAATTGATGAGACAGCTTCCGGCTCAGTTGTGCCAAAACTTGATAGAATAATAGCGCTTTTTGCAAACAAATTGCCGGTTGTCAGTAAAAAAAACATTAAAGTTACACCCAAAACAAATTTATATTTTCTAATTATATTTACTCCTAACATACCTACTCCTTATTGTTAAAATTAATAGAATTTGGATGGGCATAAAAAAACCCACATCGACATCGTCGATATGGGAACCGTATTTATCCATATTTCTAAGCCCAAGCTTACTTCCTCGTCAGCTAGTTGAACTTTTTTTTCAGGCAGGTTTTCTGACTCCCGGATCAAATTTTGACTTTATCTTCCCATAAACTTTTTGTGGCAATTTTACAGTAACTAATTCATAGTGCCAGGTTTATAGTGATTATCA
Organism: Desulfobacteraceae bacterium; assembly: GCA_021107575.1. GTDB lineage: Bacteria > Desulfobacterota > Desulfobacteria > Desulfobacterales > Desulfobacteraceae > JAIOSM01. The sequence continues at coordinate 6,045 of JAIOSM010000005.1, forward strand.
AAGTCATCATCCCCGGTTACAGCGGCGGGTCCGCTCCTGATTTTCACAGGATTCCCTATTGTCTGCTTAATGCAACACCTAAATATCCAATTTATAAGAACAAAAATAGAAAGTCAAGCAATATCAATGTATTGTTTCATGACAAACGTATGGAATAATTTTAAAGTTTTATTAACATTGAGTTTTCATAAAACCATTCTTCCATTTTTATAGTGGAATCACATCCAGAGCATCTGAAATATGATTACAAAAAATGCTTGAGATTTCATTAATATAGCCTATACCTTGATCTACTACTGAAACTTCGATATTGTGGCGTTCAAAGGTTTTCTGCCATGAATCTTTTTCAGTAGTGAGGTCTTCTTTGAAATGAACGCCTGCAACAATCATCAAAGGGATCAGGCAGACTTTTTTATACCCGGCTTTTTTTATTCGTTCAATTGTTATATCCTTATCTGGATACCCTTCAATGACACCTACAAATATGTTTTGATTGTTTTGGGCACGCAAAATAGACTCTATGGCTAAATAAGCTGTCCAGGCAGGGTGATCTGTACCATGGCCGACAAGGACTACCGCCTGATTTTTATTTTGCGGAAATATTGTAGCTAATGCTTTTGCTGTTTCTATGTAATCATCATGGGTAGTAAGAAGGGGCAGTCCTACGGTTGAACGTATATTAACACGATTTCTTTCTGAGATAAACCGATCGAATTCGTGACCGCAGATGAGATGCAGAGATTGCATGACTACCCATTTGTGACCTTGGCTTTGAAGAGATAAGGCCATCTCAACAGGATTTTTTAAATGAATATCCTTTTTTTGTTTTACAATATGTTTAACTATTCTAGAGGAAAATGACCAATGTATTGAGTTGTTAGGGAATGTATTTTTGAATATGTTGTTCATTTTGTCATAGGTTGAAAAAGCCTTTTCAGTAGTGCCAAAGGCAGTAAGGATAATAGGAATGTCTTTAATTGTTTTTTGCATATTAATTTACCTTGATTTTTTTCTATACCCTGCAAATAATAACATAAGAATAACACCAATAATTACCATTATCACCCAGGATGACCCGGACGCAGTAATTTTTGTTTCCTGTTGTTTTTCGTCCACCAGCTCAAACCCTTCCATAGCTTTGCCTTCTGTTTTTGCCTTTATATCTTCATCTTTTTTTATCTCCTCAATTGTTTTGGTTAAATTTTCCCGCATTTTTAAATTTTCTGCCTCATTTTCTCCTTGTGTCTTTCCAGTTGCCTTTGCTATGGTCATTTTAAACTGTTCCAGCTCACGTGGTGACATTAGCCCAAAGAGAGATATGATATTTGTTACATATTGTTGGAGCATTGGGTTGTTGCAGGTGTGTTCACAACAGGCAACTCCTTTTTCGATTACACTTGTGACATAGGTTTTTGCCAGGCTTTTTTTCATCTCTTCAGGAGCTTGCCAGTATTCTTTCCGATCCGCCTCTAACATTCTGGCAGTCATTGATTGCAGAGCCCAGGGATTATGCTTGTCAAAGAACTTTTTCATATCAAGATTGTATTTATCTTTTACATAAACATCATGGATTTCTTCCCAATGGGTTTTATCTACGGCAAATGGTGTGGTTACCTGAAAGCCCCATAGGTTTTCCACAAATTCATCCATTGCTTTGGCACCACTATATTCTTCTTTTTGCATTCCTTTAATCCATTTGGGGTTAAGATAACGCGATCTTAAAGCTTTACCAATAGATTTGGGCAAATTTTCAAGAGTTACGGTTTTTCCATCCTGCATATTGGCAACAATTGTATCCGGGTAAGTATTTGCCTGGCTTTTAACAGCCAGAGACAATCCACCGAGAAAGGCAAACATGTCATCATTATCAAGCATATAGTAAAGATTGGAAGATCGTGTGTGCATGGTGATTTTGACAGCTTTTAAGTTGTTTTTATAAGCACTTTTAAGAGGTTTGCCCCAGATTGTTTTTCCATAGGCAAACGAGCCGTGATGAATAAAGACATCAGCTATCTCTTTTTCATCTTCCCATACACCACTGTTGGGTATCAACTCTTGAAGTGCATGGACGTATGCCCCGGGCATGGGACCAAATATTCTTAACTTGCTATATTGGCAGGCATCATTTTTAGAATATCCTTTTTCTAAAAGCGCAAGTTCAATTTTGTTATTATTGATTGCAATAAAATTTTCAACATCTTTTATAGAACCTGCCATAAGTACTGCTTTATCCAAAAGTTCAATAAGTTTTGAATAACTGTCACGAAAAAGTCCGGACATTTGGATCAAAACATCAATTCGAGGTCGCCTGAGAAGTGCTCCCGGAACAACTTTTAGGTCAATGACCTGATCTTTTTTATCCCACACAGGCGTAACTCCGAGAAGGTGGAATATTGCAGCAATTGATGCGCCTTCATTTCTCTGCAATTCTGTACTCCAAAGAATTATACCCAGTTTGTCAGGATAGGTGTCATGCTTTTGCCTGTATTCATCAATCATTTTTTTTGCCATTTTTTTCCCCATGACAAAAGCTTCTTTTGATGGAACCTTATCAATATTAAAACCGTAAAAATTGTGACCTGTCGGGACTGCTTTGGGATTTCTTACCGGGTCATTACCTTCGGCAGCTGCTATATATTCTCCATTTAATGCTTTAATCAGGGAGGCGATTTCATTTGGACCGCAGGTGTTTAATCTATGCGTCATCTCTTTTGTATCTATTTCAGGGCTTTTTTCACAAATTGCATTGGTAAGTTCAAAAAGCTCTTCTCCAGTGGGAGAAAGACCAAAGGTGTGGTTTCCATAGGGTATCAATTTTTCCTGCAGCTCCAGAATGTAATGTTCAACTTCTTCAATAGCTTCATCATTTAACTCTTTGAGAGAGAGGTCTTTATCAATGCCAAGTTTAATAATCAGCTTGTGAGCTGTTTTCAGTTTTTCCCGGGCAAGTTCAAAGTTTGTGACTTGAGCATTGTGATACGAATCTATTACAGCAGTTAATTCCCGGTATTCCATATATACACCACCTTTTTTTAAAGGCGGGATCAGATGATCAATAATTATCCCTCGCCCCCTGCGTTTTGCCTGGATTCCTTCTCCTATATTATCTACAATATATGGGTAAATATTGGGAATATCCTGAATTAAAATTTCAGGAGGACAATTTCGGGATAACCCTATTTGCTTGCCTGGCAGCCATTCATGGGTGCCGTGTTTTCCAAGACTTATTATTGCATCAACATTAAATTTTTTTTTCAGCCAGAGATAAAAAGCAATATATTGGTGATGGGGATATATTTTAGGATCATGATAGAGTTTCTCAGGATCTTCACCAAACCCTCGAGAAGGTTGAGGAAGAAGAATTATGTTTCCAAGATTCACTAAAGGAATAATAATGTTGGAGTTTTTTATCATAATATCTGACTCTTCAACATTGCCCCATTGATTTGTCACTGATTTTTGAAAACCAAAAGGAAGTTTCTCAAACCATTTAGAATATTCAGCGAGGGGAATTTGTACGACTCCTTTATCTGAAATCAATTGTTCAAGCTCGCCGGGTGCCCATGAACCAATGTTTCTCCCGCCTAACATGATACGTTTTTTGACCTCTTCTTTTGAGATAGCATTAATATTAATATTGTACCCTTCTTTCTTTAGTGCACTAAGGATAGTTGCCATGGACTCAAAGCAGTTCATATAACTTGGACCGATATTCTGCTTGCCCGGGGGATGATTCCAATAAAGAAGTGCAACTTTTTTTTGATTGTTGGGTGTTTTCTTAAGTCTGTGAAAAGCTTTTATCCTTTTTATGAGAAATTCAACATGCTCAGGCATGGCTTGTTTATCATAGATTACACTTGTCATCCCTTTGAGGCGCGCTGGTGTTTTTCCGCCAAGAATAGTTGGTTCAATTGCTCCATTTTGTTCTGGCACGCATACTTGCCAGGCAGTCCGTAAAGGAGATATTCCAGTGCTTGATTTTTCCCATTGCTTAACGGTGATGGAATGGGCTTCCAAAGGCATAAAGATTGGAACATTAATTTTTTCAAGTAGTTGTCTGGTTTTTATGGGAAATCCACGCAGAAATCTAAAGAAAAATCAGCAAAGCGCACTGATCCGGGAATTTTGATTTTCATCTAAAAAGTATTTTTCCAAAGACTTGTGGTAGGGTGGTCTTCCAAATACTGGGAGAACATTAATGCCTTGTTTTTCAAGGGCAGAAATTAAATATTGTTCTATTTTCCCTGTATCTTGCAGTCCGGATCTGCCAGCTGAGGAAGAAAAGGTTGAAACGCCGACCCAGAAACCGTTTGGGTGATAATTTCCTTCTTGTTTATACCATTTTAAATATGATTTAAAAGAAGAAAAATAATCTGGGGCTTTTGGATGAAAAACACCGGATTCAGGTAATATAAATGGCGGGTCATATTTTATTTTATACCCGTTATTTGAAAGCGTCAAAAAAAGCAGGTTTTGTATGTTCTCAATAGTTGCCGGAGAAAAATATTGTTCTGTTTCTGTCTTTACTTTAAAGCCCTTTTTTTTAATTTTTTCAGCAAGATAACCACAGCGCAGGCTGTAAATGGTCGGGTTTTGTTTTGTAAGGTTTTTGGCTATAAATTCATCAAACTCCTTTTTCATAAAATCAGCAATAATAATATCTGCATCATTAAGCTTATCTATATCGGCTTTGCTGCTTCTGACTTCATAATCTGTTATAAATTCAAATAAATACTTTTTGGTTATGTTTTTTTCCCCTTGAATTTTTTTATATGCCCGGGCAATAGTCAGGCTGTCGCCGGCACTGATAATCATGAGCACTCTCTTTTTCTCAGGTCTGTTTCCAGGATTTCCTCGCACAATATTTGGAATCAGGAGAAAGAGGATAATAAAGAGATATAAGCATTTATTCAATTTCATTTAATTGTTCCTCAGGAATATAGATTACCTGACCATTGTTTAGCTTATAAGCAATGCCAAGCTTGACTCCCTGATCGCCTCCAATTTTTCGGTTAGTGACTTTTTTAGCTTCTATTTTTTTTCCTTTTTTTGTAATGATATGCCATTGTTCATTTGTTTTTTTCATGATTGTAATTTCACTTTCCGGGTTAAAAAAATCTAGAATTTGATAAGCAGACATGAGAGAGAGAAATAGAGCTACAATAAAGACAAGGGCAACATCAAAAAGATTGGCAACAGAGCTCATGGGATCTTCCAGTACTATATTTTTGGAGTTTGTCTGGTGTTTTCTTTTAAGATATTTCATATGGATACCCTGGTCTTCTGGTCGGTCTTCTGGTCTTCTGGGTTTTTTGTCATGGCTTCAGTTATAAGTGCCAGGCATTGACAATCTTTGTTCAGCCATTCTTGTTTAATAACAGAAAAAAAATAAGAAGTAACTCCAAGACCAATCCCAACAACTGTGGTGGTAAAAGCCAGAATAAGACTTGACGAAAGCTGTGCCATATCACCCTGGGTTAATCCTGCAAGACCTGTTCCCATTGGGATTAATGTTCCCATAAGACCAAGGCTTGGACCCACCCTTACTATTAATTGCACTTTGTTCAGGTCTTTTTTTAAATAATGTTCGTTTTGTTGCAAAAGGTTCTCTATTTTTTCATTCATAAACAGGTCATTTTCAGTGACAATTTTTTTCAGCTTTTCAGAATATTTTGTTATGTGCATGGGAAGGTTGCGCTTAATTTCAGGTGGCAGGTCATGCTTTGCCTGGATTTTTTCAAGAGCATCAGCAAGGTTTTCAGTAGAACAAAATTTTTTTCGTTGGACAAATTCTGCGATAAAGCCACCGGTATATATTATGAGCCAGACACTGAGAGAAATCAGTATAATAACCACCGGGTAAAGAAGAGCTGTTGAAATAGTATAAAGTATTGTTTGAAAGACTGGAAAGATATTCATTTTTGTTTTCCTTGTGTAAATTTTGAAAAATAAGCTTTGAAAAATCCATAGCCACTCAAGAAAAACACAGCTATTAAGAGAATGCCCGTAAAAAACAGACTCATATTCGAAAATGGATTGTTGGAAAGAGCCATGGCATAACTTGCTTTTATTTCAGGATATATAGGGGCTATTATAATCGTAAAAAGAAAATAAAGAGCAACAAAAGTCATTGATAAGCCTAAAAACGAGTTGCTTGACATAATGATATGACGAAAAGGGAAAACTATACTTATTGTTAATAAAATAATCCCCATAAAAATTGAGAACAGAGCTAAGGTAACAAATGCCGGGGATAATGAAAAAAGAGAATAGGCAAGTGTCAGATTTAGCAGGATAACGGTGGCACATACAGGACATGGGAAAAGAAGCATAAATCCGTATCTTAAAGTATGTTGTGTTGAGACGTCATCTCTTTGCATGAGCAGTTTGCCACCCCAGAAAAAAAGGCCAAAAGCAATAATTATATGCAATAACATTCCGTATTTGAGCAAGTTTAAAAATTGATCCAGATAATCAAGCAGATTAAAACAGGTAATCACAAAAAAAAGACCGAGAAAGAGCAATAAGTATGTAAAAATGGCACAAAATAAAAATAAAAGCTTTTTTTTCACTTTTGTGGACTTATTGTATAAATAACTGCTCAGACCAAGCCCTGCCTTGATTCCAAAAATTAAAAAGCCTGTAAAAACACCAGTTATCCAAAGTTGTTTCAGCATAATTTTTTCCTTGCATATAGCTTGATCACTGCCCATGTATTCTTATATGCAGTGATCAAGCCATGATTTAATACAATTTAAAAACTGTAACTGATACCTGCTTCAAAATAAGCTCCGTCCTGAACATAGTATTTATTATCTGGTTCCCCGTTGACACCGGTTAATTTACCAGATGTATTGGAAACATATTCAAGGTCTTTATCAAAGATGTTTTTACCCAGTAGCCAGAATTTCCAGTTCTTCCATGCATAGGATATCCTTGCATCAAAAGTTGTCTTGGAAGGGTATTTAATGCGATTTAAATAATCTATATATCTTTCGCCCATGTAGTTAGCATCAATGCTGAATTTGAGCCCTTCCATGAGAAAAAAATCAAGACCCACAAGGCCACTCAGTTTGGGAACCCAGTATACTTGTTTTCCGGTTATATCTGCATCACGGACACGAACGTTTGTGGGATGAAGATAAGAAGAGGCAGTGCCTGAAGTCCATTCTACATCCTGATATGCTCCGGCAAGGCGGTAGCCGAAAAAAGAATTGATCCGACCATCTGCTTCAAGCTCAATACCCTTTGCCTTGGTATCCCCGATATTTCCCTGACCTCGATAAGTCGTTCCCTCATAGACAGATCCAAACTTGTCCTCACATTCTGAAAAATAGATGGTGGCATTAATATTGAACGCCTTGTGCAACATATGTTTGTAACCGATTTCATATGTCATGAGCTCTTCTGGTTCAAGGTTTTCAACATCATTAAGAGTTCCTCCTTTTTCAACGGCCCAGGCATAGTAGCGTGGAGTTGGAAACCAGTAATTCCTTCCGGCTGAAACATAGATATTTGCTTTGTCATTAAAATGATAGGAAGGGGCTATTAAATAACTAAACATTGTTTTATCCTGATCAACAACAGTAGGCACCTTATCTTTTAATTTAACTTCAGCCTTGTCAAGTCGCCCTCCTATTTTTAATCCCCATTTTTCCCGGAAAAGGAAATCATTATCCCAGAAAATGCCATAGAGTTGTTCATCAAGATCGAAATTATACTTGTCAGTATTTTTCCCTGGACTATAAGGGTATATACGACCTACTTCATTATCAATATTTTCATAGTTGATACCTATTGACGGTGTATAGCTTATTGTATCGAAATCAAAATAGTATCCTCCTGAAACTGTGAATGTATATGTGTCTTGCCTGGAATCTTCATAGTAGACTGATGTTGGCTTATCAAAAAGATCCTTTAAGCGCTTGAAATCTTTATCAAAATCACTCCAGGAAAGAGAAGAATCAATAAACATATTATCGTTACTATGGGAAAATTCCAGGGCAAAGGTTGAAGTCTCCTGTTCTTTTTCGTTGT
>JAIOSM010000110.1 GCA_021107575.1 Desulfobacteraceae bacterium
CGTTTAAGATATGGGCAATACCGTATTATTTATTCCATTCAAGATAAGGAATTTACTATCTGGACAGTCAAAGTCGGGCACCGCAAGAATATATATAGCTAAAGCGAACAAGGCGATTCACTGGATTGCAGGGGGCTTGGCGGTTATGTGGGAATAGAAATATGAAAAAATATATTTTGTTGGCTATAATATTTTTATGGGGATTTCAGTCAGTTGATATTTTTGCTGAGAATTATACGTTAAAAATTCAGGATATGCCTGACTTTTGTCAAGGAGATACAAGATATGGGAGGCTACCAAAATCCGGAGCAACTCATTGTGGTCCAGCAGCTGTCTCTAACGCATTGATTTGGCTAAACATGAATGGTTTCCCTAACCTTGTCGGAAATACCTACCCAGTTGCTAAGAATCAGTTTGATTTGATTTTGGCAATCAGTTCATCCAAGTACATGAAAACCGATAACAAGAAAGGAACGAAACCAAAGAATATTGTCGCTGGTTTAGAAAAGTTTATAAAAGAAAAGGGTTATGGCGTTGAAATAAAAACAATGGGATGGAGGAGTAAGGCAAAAAGGATAGGGAAAAAACCTAATATCAAATGGATGCTTAATTCGATAAAAAGCAACTCCAATCTTATTTTGAATATTGGTTGGTATGTCTTTGATCAAAACAAAAATATTTACCAAAGGACAAATGGCCATTATGTTACTGTTGTAAGTTTTGATACTGACGGTACTTATCCCATTTTTTATGTGCATGATCCTGCAAAAAGAGACGGTCTCAACAAAAAAACCCGTAGATGTTCCTTGAAATATCTAAGGGCAGATACAATGTTGCGTCTTCAAAGTGGTAGAATGATATCGGCTAATGATTTTTACGAACTTCATGGACTGAAAATTAAGAATAATAATGATCTTGCAATTATAGACGGAGCAATTTCTTTTACAGTATTTTTGAAAAATTAATATACAATCAGCAGCGATATGTTGCATAATGCAAATTTTCGTACTATCTTATTATACAAGTAACACTGACATTTTAGGAGGCAATCATTATGGCAACCGCAGTTAGAATTGCTGATGATTTGGCAAAAGAAGCAAGCACATTTAGCAAAATTGCCTCAGAGCTTTCTAAGCAAGCAGACGAATTACCAAAATTAAAAGGTCTGTTTGCTGGTTTGAAAAAATATATATAAGAAAAAAGAGAACAAGTCACTCAAGTGAATCAAAACCTGAAAAAAAAATAAAGGAGGTATTATGAAACCAAGGAAAATTAAAGACAAGATTTACTGGATGGGTTATGTAGATTGGGACGCGCGCCTTTTTGACTCTCTTATCCCTCTTCCGGACGGAACAAGTTACAATGCCTTTTTAATTGAAGGTAGCAAGAAAACTGTTTTGATTGATACAGTTGAGTCACAGTTCGCTGGTGATCTGATGGCGCAGCTAGATAATGTACCTAAAATAGATTACGTGGTTTCACTTCATGCAGAACAAGACCACTCCGGCAGCATTCCCCATGTACTCTCCCGATACCCGGATGCAAAATTGATTACAAGCCCAAAAGCAAAAGGGATGCTTATGGATCTACTCCGTATACCCGAAGAAACTTTTATTACTGTCAGCGACGGTGAGAACCTATCTCTCGGGGACAAGACATTGGAATTCATAAACACTCCCTGGGTACACTGGCCTGAAACAATGGTTGCCTATTTAAAAGAAGATAAAATTTTATTCAGCTGTGACTTTTTTGGCTCTCATATTGCCTCAACTGAGCTCTATGTCAATGATGAAGCACGTGTTTACGAAGCGGCAAAACGCTATTATGCCGAGATCATGATGCCCTTTAGAAATGCAATAAAGAAAAATATGAAAAAAATTGCATCCTACGACATTGATATCATAGCCCCCAGTCATGGACAAATTTATTCACGACCATCCTTTATCATTGATGCACATAAAGAATGGATCGAAGGGCCACCAAAAAACTTAGTAGTATTACCGTATATTTCGATGCATAATAGTACAAAAAAGATGGTTGACTATTTTGTTGCTTCTCTTGTGGAAAATGGTGTCAATGTCGAGCAGTTCAATTTGACTGTAACAGACATAGGAAAACTGGCAATAGCTCTTGTTGATGCAGGGACAATAGTTATTGGTACTCCAACAATTCTTGCAGGACCTCACCCTGATGTTGTTTATGGCGCCTATTTAGCTAATGCATTACGTCCGAAAGCCAACTTTCTATCCATTATTGGTTCCTATGGGTGGGGAGGTAAAACTGTAGAAATATTGGCAGGCATGATTCCTAATCTTAAAGTAGAAGTTATCGAACCTGTCCTTGCCAAAGGCTTGCCGTCAGAGGCTAATTTTAAGGCTCTTGAAAATTTAGCTGAGACTATTGCTACGAAACATAAAGAGCTGGGCTTTAAATAAACAAAGCGGCTTTATCCAGAGCAGCTCACAATAATTACATCTTTCTAATCAGCATAGCGATACTGGATATCAGCATTGCCACAGCTCTTATAGGAAGTAGTTATGTCTTTTGGAAAGAAAAGGCATTTTCCAAAATTTCTGAACATTTAGGAGATATGTTGATGGATAGAAACAAAGTATCAATAGAAGAAAATGATCACGTGTTAATAATAAAGCTAAACCGCCCTGAAAAGAGAAATGCCTTTGACCTGGAAATGTATCGTGATTTAAGCCTGGCCTATGGTGAGTTACACCAAAATCCAAATTTACGATGCGGACTCCTGATTGCACAAGGGGACCACTTTACTGCAGGCCTTGATCTAAATGCATGGGCACCTCTTTTAAGCAAAGGTTGCTTCCCTGACCTTCCTGAAAACTCGATTGACCCATTAGGTCTGGATGAAGAGAACAGACTATGTAAGCCTATGGTAATGGCAGTTCAGGGATTATGCCTCACCATTGGTATAGAACTACTCCTTGCAACAGACATTCGGGTAGCTGCCAGTGACACAAGATTTGGCCAGCTTGAAATCAAGAGAGGAATATATCCTGTTGGCGGCGCAACAATACGCTTGATGCAGGAAGTAGGCTGGGGTAATGCTATGCGCTATCTCCTGACTGCTGATGAAATAAATGCTGAAGAGGCTTTTCGTATCGGGCTGGTGCAGGAGTTGACTGAACCGGGAAAACAAATAGAAAAAGCACTTGATCTTGCAGCTACTATCTCAAAGCAGGCTCCATTGGGAGTCAAAGCTACTCTTAACTCTGCCAGATTAGCGCGTACTCATGGAGAAAAGCCAGCTATAGCAAGGCTGCTTCCGGATTTAATCCCTGTTATGAAAAGTGAAGACTTTAAAGAAGGGATTCAATCCTTTATTGAACGGCGAGAAGCCAGATTTAATGGTCGATAGTATGGGAAAACCATTTTTTCTACCTGTTTTGACTTATATCTTCTGTACATTCCTTGCTTTTAGCAACCTGAATGGCTTAGCCGAGGAATTACCCCCAACAGAAGCACTGCTCCAACCGCATTTTAATGTCGGGTATCAAGTACTTGATTTTAAATATGTAAAAGACCAATTTGAAAGTATTCTTACGGTGGCAGTTTGGTACCCGACTACAGCAAAACCAAAAACGCACAACTACGGATGGATGACCAGGGGAGAGGTTGCTCTTGATGCCGACCCCTTGACTGAAAAAGAACCTTATCCCATGCTTGTGTTTTCACACGGGTACGGAGGCAGTGGGCTCAGCGCTGTATTCTTTACCGAGCAGCTTGCCGCTCGAGGCTGGATTGTTGTTGCCCCGGACCATCACGACAGGCATTCGGCTGTACGAATACATACCAATCAAAAAAAAGACTTCAACCGCCTGGAATTCCTGCGACAAGCAAAGGA
>JAIOSM010000144.1 GCA_021107575.1 Desulfobacteraceae bacterium
AAAAAGAATTTAGCGGAACTCTTATTATTACAGGGATGGGACTTGGCTATTGCCCTCTTGATATAATAGAACAACGTAGCGATTTACGGCACCTTGCAGTTTTTGAACCAAATACAGGTATCTTTCTACAAGCATTAAAAGCTTTGGATCTTTCAAAACTTTTTTCAGATCCAAGGGTTATATTAGGCATTGGTGAGGATCAAAACATTGCTGAAATAATGGGCCCCGCGATAAAAGCTTTGCAACTGGAAGAGATACAACATATCCAACATAAGCCTTCATTTACAATAGATAATTCAAAATATACCACTCTTTATAAAAAAATAAATAATTATATAAGCTCTGCTAATATTGAAGGCAATACTTTTTTAAAAATGGGGCATGACTTTTTCACTAACAGACTCAAACATCTGAATTCAATCCATCATAATTATTTATTTGATGATTTAATAAGTAAATTCAAAGGAGTTCCGGCAATAATCGTTTCTGCAGGGCCTTCGCTTGATGAAAATATACATTTATTAAAAAAAGCGAAAAATAAAGCAATTATACTTGCAGTAGATTCTGCATTACCAAGTTTAATTAACAATAAAGTAATGCCCACTTTTGTATCAACCATTGATCCTTTAGAACTTATCTTTGAAAAAGTTGCCAATGTTACTAAGCAAATACATGATGTATCTCTAATCTGCATGTCCTGGGCAAGTAGCAAAATGACAAAACTTTTCCCTGCTGATAATGTTTTCTGGTGCTTTGGGGCTAAACCTGTAGAGCAATGGATGGCAAAAATAGTTGGCTGTAAAACGATTACTGCTGGAGCCTCTTCAGTTGCCCACCTCAACTTTCTTTCTGCTATATGGATGGGATGCTCTCCAGTAATTTTCGTGGGGCAGGATCTCTCTTTCTCACAATCAAAAAGCCATGCCGCAAGCATGACTTTACCTACAAAAGATCTAATAAACAAAACACTGAAAAATGAAAAAGATATTATATGGCTTGATGGTATCCATGGTGAAAAAGTTCCTTCAAACCGTAGTTTTGATAACCATAAAAGAACTTTTGAAACAATGATTCAAAGTCAAAAGGGGCATTATATAAACTCTACTGGACAAGGATGTCACATTGAGGGGACAATAGTCATGCCATTACAAAAAGCTATTGAGCAATTTTGCACTACCAAAATAGACATAAAAAATAATTTTCCTGCTATTTTTGATAAAAAAGATCCTACTAATTTGCGCGATCATCTTATTAGCGAATTTCAAACAAAAATAAAAAAATGTCATAAAATTCAAAAAATGCTAAAAGAAACAAAACACCTTCTAAACGATCTTACTAAAACAATAATCAAAGCTGACAAATCAAAAACATTATATAAAGGTTTTACCGACCTCTCAATCTCAAATCAGAAGGAACTTTTAAAATTAGATAAGGTTGGGAAATTTGTAGATAACGCAACAGATATATGGCCTTTGATGCAGGAAATCACTATGGCAGGTCTGCGTCAAAGCGAACAACAAAAACATGCTATTGATCTACTTGGTAATAGCCCTGATCATTATACAAAATGGCTGCAAAAAAACTTTCAGCGACTTGATACTATTAACAAAGTCAGACAAAAGTTGTTACCGCTATTCCAAGATACTTTAACTGAAGATGTCAATATACTGCAAACAGAGGCAAAGTTCCTTTCGAAACTTGGCAAACAAAAAAATGTGGGAAAATATAATCAATATTTAATAAAGCTGGTTACTCTCTACTTTGATGCAGGGAATATTGTTCTGGCTCAGCCCTGGTTAAAAAAACTCTCAAAAAACTTACCCGATTCCGGAGAAACAAATTTTTTCCAAGGTATTACATCCGCACACTATACTGAATATGATAAAGCAGAAGCGTTCTTTACTAAAGCTGTTAAGGCAGATCCTGTATTTGCTGATAAAATCGCGAAATTCCGCATGGAACAGGGCGACGCTTACATAAGTTATGCTCCAATTTTTGATATTAATGATAAAGCTGTAGCAAGAAAGCTTCTTTTAAAAGGTCTGATTTATGCTCCTGAGCACAAAAAAGTTAAACAAGAGCTTAAATTGCGCGGCGACCAGACAATAACAGAATTAAAAAACCACGAAAAAGAAGACACGCTATCTGAAGCAGAAGATATGATTGACTTCTGGCTTGACGATTTAGCCTCCACCAAAACACTTGCTTCTATAATTGGTGATGACAATGCTTCTCAACTTAACTATTATAAAGGTGTAATTTCAGTTAACAAAGAAAACTTTGATCTGGGCATTGATCATTTTAATAAAGCATTGGATATTACACCTGATAATCCTGTCCTCCATATATCTCTTACTGATGCGTATTTTGCAATTGAAGACTACCCCAAGGGAATTGATCGCCTAAAACAAGCAGTTGCGCTTGATAGTGTTTATGCTGTTTACTGGGAAGAGATAGGTGATGAACTTATTAAATCAGGGCAATTCGAAGATGCTTTAGCAGCGTTTGAAAACTGTTTTTTAATATTACCTGAACGAGTTCATTTATTAAAAAAAATTGGAGATTGTTATCAAGAAACTGGACAGCTCGAAGCAGCTAAAGAAGCTTATGCAAAATTAAATACATTACTTAAGGAATCCTAAATATTTTCTTTTTCCAAACGAGCAGCACTTTATATTAATGTTTTGCCTTTAAACTACCGATATTATTTATACGTTAAAGATTTTGTAAATATCAAAGGTGACGAAAATGACTTTAGGATCAGTATCGAGTTTAGGTGTAGGTTCAGGATTTGAACTCCAGCAAATGCTTGATGACCTGCGAGCAGCTGATGAGACATCAATTAATATAAAAGAATCTGAAAGAACTAAACTCACAGAACAGATTGTTGAATTTAATTCTTTGAATGCAAAAATTATCCAGATGAAATCAGATGCACTCTCGCTTTCCTTAGAATCAAATTTCATGGACAGAGCAGCTACTGTTGACGAAGACGTTGCCCTGGCAACTGTACAAACAGGTGCTACAGTCTCATCATATTCGCTTGATATAGACCGTATTGCTTCAAAAAGTGCGTGGCAGGCAGATACTGGTGTAGCAAGCTCAAGTTCTATCATGTATGCAGAGCCAACCACATCATACACAACTTTTACAGAAGCTACTGTTGATGTGGACACGGCTCTTTCCTTTACTGTTGAGCATGAAGATGGGCAACAAACCATTTCTCTTACGATTGCAGCGAATTCAAGTATTCAGGATATTGTGGATGCAATTAATGCTGATTCTGAAAATATTAACGGCGATACAACCTATGTAACAGCTACTGCTGCAACAAGCGATGACGGGAGCTATGTCAAATTATCTTCAACAACTAAAGACACTACTGAAAACAGTCAAATCCTTGTAACAGAAGGACCTGCTTTTATTACGCCTGACCTTAATTTTTCTTATCAGGTTGGGGCTGGCAATGATCCTGTATATGTTGTAGTACCACCCGGGGCTTCATACGACAGCGTTGTCACCCTTATAAATGATGACGCAAATAACAGTGGAATGACAGCTGCAATGGTTGATACTGGTATTGGCGATGATTCCTGGTTCCTTACTTTTACAGCTGATGAAACAGGTGAAGACAACAGAATTTCTTTAAGCGCAAATCTTACAATGACTGAAATACAAGGAGCTGTCGCTGAATCTTTGAATGCAGCTTTTTCTGTAGATGGTGTTGATTATCAAAGGCAGAGTAATAGTGGTATTGATGATGTTATTCAAAGTGTTTCTTTAACTCTAAAAAAAGTAGACTCAACTCAGGTGAGTATATCTGCCTCAACTGAGGCAATGAAAGAAAAAATTATAGACCTGATTGATACATATAATGAAATCAATGCAGACATAGATTTAAAAACAAGCTATGCAACAGACGAAAATGAAGAAGGAGGTGTCCTTTCCAATATACAATCTTTAAAATCTCTTGATTCCATCCTTTTTGACCTACTAGGAACTATTATTGATACTGGAACCAGCATTACATCCCTTGCTGATATAGGGATGGAAACAAATCAGGATGGAACAATAACTCTTGATCAAACTGTTCTTAATGAAGCTTTTACTTCTTCACTTGATGATGTGACTGCTCTTTTCATTGGTGACAGTGATAGAGATATAAAAGGTCTTGGCGATACTCTGAATGAAAAATTAAGATCAATGACTAATTCCAGTACAGGTATAGTAAATGCAGAAAAAAGCACTATGCAGGAAAAAATTGATAATTTAACTGACAGTATTGAAACTGCGACTCAAAGACTTGATAGAAAATATGATCAAATGGCAAGGCAATTTATTCAGCTTGATTCATATATTGGAAGAATGAATTCACAGGCAAATTACCTTGCAAGTATGCTTGACGCATTTAATGACACAAATAAAACAGATTGATTATAAAAGGAGGCTTATATGTCAGCCGCAACTAACATGAATACCTATCTTAACAACCATTACCAGGGCAAGACTCCTGAACAACTTATACAGATGCTGTATAAAGGCGCTCTCAGGAATATAAGTCTTGCTAAACAAGGTATTGATGAAAACAACCCGAGAAAGCGCGGAGAGCATTTAGGTAAAGCAATAGCTATTATTACAGAACTTTATACCAGTCTTGATACTGAAATAAAGGATGAATCAATTCAATTTTTAAGAGAACTATACAGCAATATGCTGACTGAACTTCCAAAAGTCTCTTTGAATAATGACGCAAAAGCTCTTGATCTGACATATTCTTACATTAAACAATTAAACCATATATGGGAAACTGAAGTTTTAAATAAAGAAGGTGGGCAAAGTGGGTATGAAGATACTATCAGCAAGCAAGATAATTCACCACCACCCAGATCTTTATTTGCATAAACAAACTTGCATAAACAACAGCAAGAATTTATTTATTAATTTAGGAGGAAACTATGAACATCAACAACATAAATGCAGACGTTGCAACAATGGAATCACCTCCAGTTGAAGCTCCTGCGCCTCAAGCAGCATCACCTGCTATTGACCCTGTTGCAAAAACTGAAAAAGTTAGAATGCTTCAGGTAAAAGAAGAGCAAAAGGCAGGAAAAGCTAATCAGGGTGAATCTTTATCAGCTGAAGAAACAAAGCAAATAACTGAAGATTTAAATGAGTATATGAATGATCTTCAAACTAATCTGAGATTCTCCATATACGAAAAACTGGATCACCAGGTTGTTGTAGAAATCAAAAACAGGAAAACAGATGAATTGATAAAACAGATTCCTTCGGAAGAAATTTTAGAATTAAGAGTGAAAATGGAAGAGCTGACTGGAATGCTTTTGGATGAAAAAATCTGATTATTGAGGAGCATACAATGGGAACTGAACAGTACAAACAGAAACTTGAAGTTTGTTTTACCGAATATGAAAATCTGCAAAACCTGCATCTTGATGTAATGAAAAATGAACCTATGCCTGACATAGCTCGTATGACAGAGGACAGAGACTCAGCCTTTGCCAGGTTAAAACAGAATCTGGATGATTTTGTTGGAAATGCGGGTTCTTATGGAGGAGCAAATAGTCTGCCTGTATTAGCAGAATTTGAAACCCGGCTTACGTCAATAATGGACGTGAGTGAAGAACTTTCAAAAGCAATACAGGGATACAGGAAAAATTTAAAAACAAATCTTGCAAAAATGCAGCAAAGCAAAGCTGCCTTGCGAGGTTATAAAGCTGTTAATATGAATTAATTTGCCTGTATTAATTCACTAGTGGATGCTGACACGAATAGGTGGAGTTCTGCAAAATAAGTTGTAGGCCTTCTTTTCTTTTGGTGTTAATAACCAGAGGAGCGAGAAAATTTGCTGTTGCATTTTCCGGAACCTCATTTGGTATTGTAACGATCACAAACAAGTTAATTTCATCATTATCAAAATCCCATGAAACAACCCTCCTTATATCTTTTTCCTCCACCAAATAATCCGGAATAACACTGCTTGGATCTAAAATTACAAATGAAAGATTGGGGTCATCCACACTCTGGAAAAAAAGAAATGGAGCGGCCTCCTCTTTTTGAAGCATTGAATAACGTTTTCTATCCTGGAATCCAGGGATTCCGGCAGGCACATTAATGATTTTTGATTCATCAATTTCTATTTCTCCAAATTGCCTTGTCAAAATCTTCATTCCTTCTTTTTTAACTCCTTATTTCCAAATATTTTTGCGACTTTTGTAATATCAGCTTTATCACCTTTTGAAGAAAGGATGTTCTCCTTTTGGATTGATTCAAACACTTCCTGCCTTAAAACCGTTATTTCTTTTGGTGCATCGATGCCTATTCTAACACTGTTTTTACCAGCCTCTACAATTTTAATAGTAATATTATCTCCAATAATAATACTCTCACCGATTTTTCTTGTTAAAATAAGCATAAATAATTATAAATAATCCAACAGACTTATATTCATAACCCTCGCAGTAGAACTCAAAGCTGCCTGATAAGCTGTTTCTATATTTTTAATTTTCATAATTGATTCTACAATATCTGCATCTTCTATGTTAGAGCGTCGCTCTTCAAGGCTCAACCCTACTTCTAAAGTTAATGTCTGTCTTATTTCAAGGCGAGAGTATTTCATACCAGCATCTACAATCCTTGATGTCATATTATCATAATTAATTTCAAGCCTTCCTATCGTCCTCTCAATACCATCTCTGTCATTATCATTCAAATATTGTTTCAAGTCAAATAATGTATTAAAAATACCCCATTCAACATCTTTAATGCTCTTTATAGGTGCTCCGAGATCATCTATAGTGTCAAATCCAAGGATTGCCCCCATGGACTCGCCTGTACCGCCTTCAGAAAGAGGAGCATTATCTCCGGTCTGCCATTGGAGATGAAAACTGTCAAGAGTAGCCCCATTTTCCTTCATGGTAAACTTTTTTGTATAATCATCAAAAGATACTGAATAATTAATTATATTACCATTTGTTCTGGATTCGCTCTCCAGTGCTTTTTCTATTTCAAAGGCAAGTTCTGCATGGGAGGTATAAATTTTCTGCTCCACAGATGCAGTGAGTTTATATATGCGTTCTCCAGTACTATCATTGGTGATTTCTTTAAAATCAATTTTATTATTTGTTCCGTCAATTACAATATTCACAACATCTCTGTCACTTTCTATAAATGTAACTGAATCATCTTGTGTGTTATCAAAACCTAACATTTGAGCTGCATTATTATCAAAATTCTCTCCTGACAGACTCCATAAAAGTTCAAACCCTTTTATGTCAGCACTACTCCCCTTTATCATAAACCTATTAGTACCATTGTCATAATCAACAACATAATCAACGCCCCAGGCTGAAGCACTTCTAAGAGCAGTCTGTATATGCGTTGCCACATCATTAGGGTCAGCATAAACACCTTCTGGAATAGTTATACTCCTCTGCCCCAAAAGTGTTCCGTCAATACTGGTTTCTCTAAAATCAATTATATTATTTGTTGAATCAAAGGTCATGGGGCCAAAAACTGCTGTATCTGATACAGGATATGTTACAGAGTCATCAAAATTATAGAATCCTAAAGTGCTGCCTGCACTAACTGCGGTGTTGGCACCCGTGTCCCATAAAATATCAAGCCGGTTTAAACTTGACCCATCTTCTCTTATATTAAAACGACTCGCCTGAGCATCATAGGAAACCGCATAATTAATACCATTTCCTGAAGCAAGACTTTCTGCTTCCAGACTTAATTCAATTGACCGGGCAAGCGTTGCCATATCAGTATAAGTAGTTGTTCCACCTGATGTATCAATATCCACGTTTATAGTTGTTGGTACTCCGGCTGAATCTGTCTCAACAACATCAATCATATCATTTGTGCCGTCAATAATATTAAGCTCAGTAATAGATTGAGCCCGGGTATCAGACAGAGGCGGTGCCAGGATCAAATTGTTCCCGCTAAAACCAATTTCATGACCTGTTGAGTGATCACCTTTGCCTGAAACAATCTCAAATTCAATATACTCACCGCTGTGCCTGACTGCATTATCAAGCCTGATGCTAACATCTGCAACCCCTGAATCATTAAAATCAATATCAACACTGTCTGCTGTACCGGTTATGTATGACGGGATTATCAGGTACCCCGGATTATTCTGGACATGCCATGTACCATTACCTTCCCAGACAAGCCTGAAAGGCTCGGTTCCGGGGGGCAAAGGAGTATCAATGGACAAAGCATCTTCCTTAGTAATAGTGATGTTAAGATCATCAGGATTGATAGAAAAACTTGTATTAATATCGCTTATATACCCATCCTCACATGTTTCCCACATAAATTCTGTTTGTATAAACCCATTAAAAGAACCATCTTCTCTAATGGAAAAATTTTTTTCATCATTATTGTACTCAACCTTATAAACAACCCCATATCCGTCACTTGCCGAACTCTGGTTCAAAGCATTTCTTACGGCAATCTCAAGTGTATCTTTACTGTACGATCCATTGGGGATTACAGCTTCAAGAATTTTCTCAGAAGCACTACCATGGCCAATATCCTCTTTAAACATAATTGTATTGTTGGTGGCATTAATATCAATTTCATCTTCCCAGAATGTCTCTTTCCCATTCCGCCCCACCTTTACACCGGAATTTCTGTCAGTCCGAATTTCAAAAGGGGTATCATTGCCATTATAAACAACCTCTGTTAAATCACTGTTAGATTTCAAGGAGATGGTATTTGTCTCTGTACCGCTGAAAATGTAACTCCCATTAACCTGTGTATTCCCCAAATTAACAATCTGGGTAATAAGATGATCTATCTTTGTAATTGTATCCCGGCGTTCATCAGCTGTTATGGAATCATTAGCAAGCCTTGTTACATCCACCTTTGCGTCAAGTATTAAATCATTAATACTATCCATGGCGTTTTCTATGCTTGTGATCCAGGATTTCCCCATATTAATGTTCCGCTCAATCTGATCAAGATTTCCTAAGGAATTCTTCAACGTAAGTACCTGGCTTAACCCCAATGGGTCATCAGAAATTTCATTTATTCTTTTCTGCGTACTTACCACCTCATTGGCAGCATACAAATCACTGGATAGTTTACCAAGTCTGTAGGTCGAATTAACATACATGGAAATATTGGGAACCCGCATTTTATTTTCTCCTATAACTTCATAAAATTACCGCATTGCAATAAGAGTATTGAGCATCTCATCCGCCACTGTCAAAAGTTTTGATGCTGCTGAAAAAGCATGTTGATACTTCATCAATTTAATCATCTCTTCATCAAGGGATACTGCTGAAATTGAATCTCTTTGTGCTGTTATATTATTAACCATTATATCGGCAAATTTCTTCGAATTCTTAATAGTTCTTGATTTTATACCCATGGAGCCTATCATCTGATTATAATAATCATCAAGGGTTGCACTGGTGATGCTTGATTCAGCCTCGCTGCCCCTTTGATATGTCCACAGTTTAATGGTCCTTTGCTGGTGCTGAATATCTGCCATGGCAAGTGCATTTGAGTTATCACCCTGGCTTATTTCACCAGTCTCGCTGTTAATTGTTGCAGAAGCCACAAACTTTGTATCACTTAATTTTTCATTTATCTCCATTGTCATGGAGTTATAGCCTTTGAAAAAATTATTAATCCCTGCTGCAGCCACAAGACCCGACGATGCAGAAGAATCATCTGAAAAAGCAAAACCAAGATCCTTAAAACTCCTCTTCTGGAAATCAAATTCCACATACCCTTCCCCGGAAACTTTTTTATCAAATTTGATTTCAATATCTGCCAGCCCATCCCCTGTAAAATCTACACCAAACCCGTCATCATCTCCTCCAGCCGGCATCAGAGCAAGTATACCACCGGTAGGGTCATTCATCACCCCCCA
>JAIOSM010000074.1 GCA_021107575.1 Desulfobacteraceae bacterium
CACTATACTGAAAAACAGTCGCGTATTAGAAATAGTCAGCATTTTAGCCGTATTTCACATTTCAATATAGAATAATGTTAATATTAATATACTGTATGGTTTATACTTTATGATTTTATGGCGGCAATTAGTCGTAATTAGCTACAGCTATTAGGCCGTCTAATATATGTTAGGTGTGAAAGATGTGCCCGTTCAGAGGATACAATTGAAAGAAAAGAACGGTGATTTGGTTGGAGGGATAGATCTTGATCCCAACCTACTGAATCTTCAAATTAAGAGAGATCAAGGTGGTATCCCTCTTCCGATTGCGCACATGCCATTAGA
Source organism: Desulfobacteraceae bacterium (assembly GCA_021107575.1). Taxonomy (GTDB): domain Bacteria; phylum Desulfobacterota; class Desulfobacteria; order Desulfobacterales; family Desulfobacteraceae; genus JAIOSM01. Next base: position 325 of record JAIOSM010000074.1, read on the forward strand.
AGAGTTGGAGATTTCCGGTTTTGTTCCATTATTCATCACGCCTCAAAATGATTTAGCCAGATTGCTTGGGCTAGCTCCTCTCAAGAGTGATGACTTCATTGATTTATCCGATGGTTTTCGCGCGACACTGGAGGCGCGTAAAGAATCGGAAGCAACATTACGACTTGCTGTTCAGGAGGTTGATCGAGAATGCATGGAGTATTTAAAAAAGAATCCTAAGGCGATTCTACAGACCTCCGGTCATCTTTTTGAGAAGATAATTGCTGAAATCTTGGCTTCATTGGGCTTTGATGATATCTCTTTAAATGTAAGAACTGAAGCAGGAGAAACCGATATCATTGGATTCTCAAAAGATGTTTTTGGTAAAAAGATTGGCTATCTATTTGAACTTAAACAACTGTCGAAGTCAAATCGTAAGGTCGAGCTTCAAGAAGTTACACGGTTGTATGGAATGCGCGAGGCTTTGAAAACTAGTTTAGGTATTCATCAAGGCGTATTTGTTACAACGACCAACTATACAAAGGATGCGCGTCACTTCGGAGAGGTTCACTCCTTTTCTTTGGAGGTATATGATAATATTGAAAAATGGCTCAAGGAATACAAAATGTCAAGCAAAGGATTATACTTACGATGAGTTAACGGGTATAGGTGCATTGTTTTAACAGTTTAATCAATATTGAGTTTTTTAGAGAAATAGAAGATCACCTAACAAGGCAAATGCACTCGGACGGCAAAAAGCGCCGCTCCTTCGTCGCTCTGCTTTTTGCCGCCGGTGATTTGCATCGATGGCGTGGACGCTACGCGCCACGCCATCGCTGCGGATTCCATCCGCTTGCTGGGCGGCGCTTCGCGCCTACCATCAAGCGGATTCACCAGACAAAATCTGTGCATAACCCCTGCGGGCTTATGCACAGATTTTGCTGGTGATCCGCAGCGTTAGATGCCTCCTAATTCATGTCAAACATAACTTAAAATATGAATAAATTTGAGTTGACATAAATACAGATGGAGTTGAAGGTTGATTCAGTATGGTTACTAATTTAATATGATAATTTCAACTAAAGTAAAGAGATAAAAAATGGAAATCACTATAACTTCACAGCAGTTTAATAATGACAAGTTGATAGAAGAACTTGAAAACATGCCTAATTGGGGAACTCACAACATAGAGTTAATTCTTAAGAAGAAGGAAACTTCTCCTCGAACTGGAATTGATCCTACCATTTTAACAGCGATTCTCTCATCTTCAGCAACAAGTGCTGCTTTAGTAGCTTTAGTGAGTGGACTATTAAACGTTTTGAAACAGGCTAAAACGCAAAAAATCGTCATCCGAGACAAAGATGGAATTATAGTAGAATTTCCTGCTGACTATCCTATTGAAAAAATCAAGAAAATGTTAGACGTCGTAAATGATATTATGAATTCTCCTCAAATAGAATTATAAATTAGCCACACAGATTGTAAAGGTGGAGATATAAGGTTATGGATTTCATTGATTTGGTTAATAAGTCCCTTAAATATCTTAATGCTCATAATCCTAAAAAGGCTAAAAAGCTTTGTTTAAAAGCAATTAAATTATCGCCAGACTGTGCAGAAGCTTGGAATAATCTGTCATTTGCAGAAATACAATTGAACAATCCCAAAGCAGCATTAGAGTCGGCTCAAAAGGCAATATCACTTAAGCCCATTTATCCAGCAGCATGGCATAATTGCGGCGAAGCATATTTATTAATGGGTAAGCCGGAAGATTCTCTTCAATGTAACAATAGAGCCTTGACAATGCAACGGAATGAATCTGCAATCTGGAAAGGAAAGGCTAAGGCGTTAATTCATCTGGATAGATATGAAGAAGCCATTGCTTGTCTCGATAAAGTTGTAAGCTTGGAACCCAATTTCCCACTTGCTTCAAGAATCAAGGATGTATCCTGTTTATTCAACCAAGAAGAAAAAAGAGAGTTACTATACAAGACTGTTGAGATTTCATTAGAATGTTTTAGGGGAAAATTAAGCCAGAAAAAACTCTCTGTAAAATTAGCAGAGTTTGTTAATTCCAATAGAAGTAATTTTGATAGAGAATTGATTAAATTATTTGATTCGTTTGCAATGGTAAACATTAGTGCTAAGAAAGCATCGATTGCTGCATTTTGTCTCGTAAACAGAATGTTCGCTGAGATTTTAAAATATGAGGAATTGATGGATAGCTGTTCAAAGACTTTATATGCAGCAACCATTATGTTTAAGAGAAACTGATATCAATGGAAGATTTTACTATTCATGAGAAGCTATCCCCTACCCAAGCTCGTCTCAATCTTCAACAAATTAACTATTTATTAGACTCTGATCCCCACAATCCTGAATTATGGTTTAAGAAAGCAATTTACTATCGAGATGCTATGGTTGAGACGCTTTCTAAGAAAATAAGATTAGAAACCGTACTATTATGGTATCAACAATGTAGTATAGATTGGTCATTATTATGGGCTACTTATTATAATAGTGCTCTCATACTAAGAGAATTGCAGCGATATGAAGAAGCATTTATTGTTATTCAAAAATCGATAGAATTAAATTCTTCCTTTGAAATATCATGGAATTTATTAAAAGAACTCTGTATGCGACTTGGCATTCAAGATAAAACGTATGAGGAGTATAAGACGGTTATTAAAGAAAGAGGGACATTTAATACAGAAAATACTGATAAGGATGAATCAAAAAATATTTCCCCTGAATTGAATGTGAGAAATCACATTCTCGATGATGGCTTGATTGAAGCTATATATCGCGATGAAAAGGAATTCAGGGAAAAAATTTTACATGGCACAGTTACATATGTTCATGAATATGCCGATCCTGAATTAGCTATATTAGATTTTGAAATAGATATTTTGACAGAATTGGGTCTTTATAAACATGCAGAACACCTGTGTATTCAATATGAAGTAATACATGGATCAAATAACTTAATTCACTCACACTTAATAAGACTAAAAGCAATAGATCCCCTAAAAAGTGATGTTGATTTGAAACTCAATATAACTCCCGCAGATCCACTCTCAGAAATCGCCTCAAACCCTCTTAGGTTTCAATATCGAGGGATTGTAAATAAAATATTCGAAGATGAAGATAGAGTACTTAAGAAATACATAACTCCCAAAACAGTTTATGATTTTGATGAACAAATAAGATGGCATATTCAGCATCTTGAAAAACCAGAATTCAAAATTGGGGACATCCCTTCCCTATTCCAAGAGTTACCACCACATCTAACTTTAGTTTGGAATATGGCTTCGTTAAACTTTATAGTAGCCCAAAAAATCAACAGTCCCCTCCTGATAGCTTACACTGCGACGACTCTGGCAGAGTTTTATACGATATTAGGAGAATCAAATTTGCCACTAATCTTATATAAATTAGCTGCTGAAGGGACTGAGCAAAGCAATCATACTGATTATTGCGTGAATGCCCATGGAAAATGTGCTCTTATCTTGATGAAAAAGAAAAAGTTTGGAGCAGCTCTTACCCATTTAAAAAAAGCATTAAAATATGAGAACGAAGTTGTAAGTCTTAATAAATTTCAGCTTTATGAGAGTTTGGGCGAGTGTTACGCTGATTTATCATTTTATGAAAAAGCAAAATTTTATTATAAAAAAGCAATAGATGTGAAAGGGATCCCCTCTGATTTGACAGAGAGAGCTAAATTAAAACTTGGTGGCGTAGAAATATTTGAACGAAAAGGAATAGAAGCATTTGGCTGCCTGCCTGTAATCTGTGAAGGACTGACTCCCCAAAATTATACATTCCAAACACCATATGGTTCTCAAACATTTCAAGCTACTAGTAAGCATGAATTATATGATTCCTTACTTCAAAATTATAATAACATGCTTGTGATTAGACAGTCATTACCTGAAAGGGAAATGGGAAATCAGTATAATTGTAGTATCTATCGACAAATTGATTCTTTAATAGAAATGGCTCTTGAATTGGAATTAAATTTTAGTGCCTTATCACATCTCGAATCTCAGAAAAGTATCTTTCTAAATAATAGATTGAAGTATCTCCTAGTAAATAAGCCTTCAGATATTCCCTTTAAAAATTGGGAAGAATTGCAACAATTGCTAAAAATGTATCGACAAGCCGTAGAACATGGGATTGATTATATTAGACTAGAGGATGAAATCTTTTATACAACTGATGAAATAGTCGAGGCCATAAGGGCTAACCTATGGAAATTAGAAAAAATTTCGATACATGGTGCTTCACAAATTAGGCAAAAATTAGCATCTAGTTTTCCTAAAAAGATTGAATGCGAAGAATCTCAAGACACTTTGATTATTGAATATTTTTGTGGTACTGATAATGGAGCCTGTTTTCTGATTAATCCTGACAACCCTCAGAATCCTGAAGTGATAGAATTGGCTGGAGCAACAATTACTGAATGTGATGAATTAACCCGAACATTCTTAGAAATTTTGCAAGAATGGGAAAGCATTTTTGAATATTCTTTGGATCGTAGGAATACATATGAAGATAAATATTTAACGTTCCTTACAAAACTGAATAATACCTTCTATAATCCTATAATCGATAAGCTTAATTCATTAAAACCAAAAAGAATTTGTATTATCTCCCATCGAATGCTTCATGTATTACCATTAAATCTTATGGGGATATTCGAAAATAATGAACAATCATTTGGAGAAAAATTTATTTTGTCATTTTCTCCCAGTTTATCAACATTTAACAATCTTAATCCTATAAGCTTAGGACAACCGCAGAATGCTCTCATTGTTACGAATCCTACTCCCAAATGTCCCAATCATATTTGTCGCAACCCTGACAAAAATTGTTTTTCATTAGATAATGCTAGAAATGAAGGTAGTTATATCAGACAACTATTGGAAGATAATAAAGTTGCAACAAAATGTTTATCTGATACGGAAGCTACCTTCAATTCAGTAGTCAAATTACTGCCTTCCGCAGAAATCGTCCATTTTGCTTGTCATGGTTTCTTTGATGAGGGTAATCCAGAAAATAGTAATTTACTGTTAGGTTTGTCAGGTGAAGAAAGAAAAGAAGGCATATTTATGTTACATAATGGCAAGATTTCTAATGAAATAAAAGGTGCTGTTGGTGAAATTCTAACCTTAAAATGTTTATGGAAATCAGTAGATATGTTTCAATGTGGTTTTTTAAATCTAGCAGCATGCTCTACTGCTCTAATTAATTGGTCAGAAAGAACTGATGAATTTTATGGACTAGCAAACGGCTTTCTGTACGCCGGAGTGCAAAGTATTCTGAATGTTTTATGGCCTATATTTGATATACCCGCCGAACTATTCAGTCGGATTTTCTATGAAGAATTGATTAAAAATTCTTTTGCTCCTGCATTAACGCTTAAAACAACAATTGAGAAATTTCGAGAGCTTTCTATAGAAGAAAGTTCTGCTTTACTTTCAATTTCAAGATCTGATGGTGAGAAAGCTTTGTTAAAAGATGATTTGGATAATTTTTTTGAAAAATTGAGACAGTTTTATGGAATTGAACACCATAATTTTTTACCGTTCAATCACCCATTTTTTTGGGCGGGTTATAGAATTATTGGAAGACCCTATTGAATATAGTTTTTATAAAGAACTATCTTCTTACGCATTATAAAATAAAGGCTTTTAGCATCTAACAAAAAAAATTGAGAAGACCAAAACCCGCGTACCTAAGTTACGTTGGTTACCTTTATTACGTTTCGTGCTAACATTACGTTCCTTGCCTTTAATCAGGGCGGGTTTTGGCTTCTCATTTTTGGCGTTGGGAGAGGAGATCAATATGAACGACATTGATATGCAAATTCAATGGCAGGACGGAAGCGGCGAGTTTGTAGAAATCGGCCACTTCAATCCTAACAGCCAGCAATGCTGCGGTCACTGCGGAGTGTCGGGAACCGACCACGGACAGTATGCATATAAAACCGAATGTACCATTTGTGGCTATGTTTACGGAACAAATGAATCCGACATGTACGAAAGACGATGCCCCGAGTGTCAGGAGGGGGCGGCGGGAATCAAGTACTGGAAGACCATCAACAGATGAGTACATACGATTTCAATTAAGACGCCACTATGTTCTGGTATCACCGAAAAGTATTCATGGCGTTGAGAAAGAAACAGAGTAGTATCCATCATGGCAAAGCGTAAACGAAAACTCACTGCCGCTGAAAAGGCAGGAAAAAAACGGCGGCAGAAGGAGTACATGACCATATTCATCAACGGGAAACAGAAGCGAGTTAAACGGCTGCCAACCATTGACGGTATGGATGTAGACGAGTTCATCCGAAGAAACGCAGATCCCATCTGGTTGCATCCAAATGAGATGTGGGAGTATATGACTGATGACGAGGAACCATGACCTCCCAACCAATCACTTCACCCGACAGG
>JAIOSM010000491.1 GCA_021107575.1 Desulfobacteraceae bacterium
ATATCAATGGACCACCGGTAAGGCCACCTGAGGTAACAGATATCAACGGACCACCAGTAAGACCAAATTATGAATCAGGTACAATTACTAACTTATATTTGAAAGATATACAATTCACAGAGCTAAAAATAGACATTGTAAGTTAAAAATATAATATAAAGAAATAAGCGCAGTAAGAATTATACTGCGCTTATTTTTATTGAGAGGGGGTTTTAGTTAAGTAGCAAGAGGTTCATCCAGGGCATTGCTCCATTTTCATTGCTTTCTTCAAGAACTACAATAGTTACTGCATAGTGCGTCATTCCGGAATAGTCTCCACCCCAGATCATTGTATGGGTTAGGTGATCCCAAGTGTCATGGATATACATAAGGTTGCTGGAACTGTCATCATACCCTATTCCTATCATTGTATGACCTGTTACGTTAATTAAAACTGGACGTCCTGCGTCTATCTCAGCTTTATATTGAGCATAAGTGAATCCTGTTGTGTGTGCTAGATAGGGATATATTTTTTGATTGTATGCTTCAACAACAGTATAGCCTCTGGATTCATAAAATTCTTTAATTCCATACATTCCACTAGAATTATAATATGTTGCTCCAAAGGAGAATATCTGTGCGGCAGTAATTTTATCACCATCTGCAGAAGACCCTTCAGTCCAATAAAAGAACGTAGTACTTCCATCAACATTGTTCATAGGGTCAGGTGCTTGGTTTGTTCCCATATAATCGGCAGTACATTCTCCCAGTGTGTGTTCTGTCCAGCCATTTGTAACAAAAGGATCTGGTCCTGCGTTATCAATTCCAAGCCAGTAATCATCCACATGACCTCTTGTAACTCTGCCGTCAACACCATTTTGTGTTGCACTTAAAGGGCATCTGTTCCTTGTTCCTCCATAGCTGTCAACCCATGTTGTCCAGTATGTATTATTATTTAAGGGCATTTTACCATTATTTGCCGGACCAGTGTACATATTAGAGTAGCCATGACGGTCATAATAGCCTGCAATCATAGCAGCACTGGTTGCTGAGCAACCAAAGCACCAGGTAAAAGCAGGAACGTCTGAAATAGTGTTGAGTCCGGCAGCTTTGTTGGGTTCAGGCAATGATGACAATGTTGCACGCTCAATTCCTGGTGGTGGTGTGGGAGGTCCGTTAATTATTGATTTTTCAAGTATCTTGCCATCAGGCAGAGTGATTTGTTCAGTGGAATAATATTTACTGTGTGCTATTTCTTCGGCTTCAGTTGTCTTAACGATACAAATGCTTGCAGTCATAATTATTAGGGCAAGCAAGAAAAATGTTAATTTGTGTAGGTAGACTCTATTTAGAAAAAGTTTTGTATTTAAATTTTTCATTAATTCTGATCTCCTATGGTTATATTAAATTTTTTATTTAAATAATGTTTTTGATTATAGGCATATGATTAAAATTTTTCAACTATAATTTCGGGACAGCATTAAAAAATTAATACTAAAGCAGAGCAGTTTTTTTAAGATGATTGCTATGAAATCAAATGCAACACGGGTCTTTACATCACAAAAGTTTAATGTTAATAAATATGGTTGTGATAAAATAGTTAATGCATGGGATATATGTGATGATAAAAAAGCAGAACAAATTTGGAATCAGCGAAAAAGGATTTACATTAATTGAATTAATGGTTGTTGTAGTTATACTTGGTATACTTGCTACTGTTGTAATGCCAAAACTTATAGGAAGGACTGATAAAGCAAAAATTACCAAGGCAATAGTTGATATATCAGCTATTAAAACAGGACTCAAACTGTATAAACTTGATAATGGAAACTATCCAACCACAGAACAGGGGATTTCCGCTCTTATTAATAAACCTGAGACAGAACCTCTTCCAAAAGATTGGGCATCCGGGGGATATCTTGATAAGAATAGCGTCCCAAAAGATCCATGGGGTGTAGAATACCTCTACTTAAGCCCTGGTCTGCATGGAGACTTTGATATATTATCATATGGTGCTGACCGCGCAGAGGGCGGCAGCGATTTAAATAAAGATATTAAAAGCTGGGAGATTGAATAGAAAAACTAACATATTATCAGGTTTTACTCTTCTTGAACTTATAATAGTTCTGTCAATAATCAGTCTGGTTCTCTTGTTTTCCGTTCCTGTTTTTAAAAACATTCAAATATTTTCTAATTCTAATAATGAAGCAGGCAGAATTCTTTTGCTTGTTGAAAAGCTTAAAAAAGAATCTGTGCAGGAAAATAAGAATATGCTTATGCATATTGATTTATCAGAACAGCGTATCTGGGTCACAAAAGAGATGACAGAAGATGAAACATCAGGATTTGTATTGTCACAAATCAGAATTTTGGATGTGATATTCAGCAAAGACATGAAGTATGACCATGATGAATACCATAACGAATATCAGATAAAATTTAGCAGTAAAGGATATTCAGACATGGTATTAATACATCTGAGAGATGATGATGAAAATGATCACACCATCATTATTGAACCTTTTCTTTTAAAGCCAGAGTTTGAAGATAAACATGTCTCTTTTGAGGATTGCACCTGACATGTTCCTTCCATCAAAACTTAAGGGTTTTACCCTTCTTGAAGTTTTAATTGCCATGGCCATTATAGGCATTGTTTTTGTCTCTGTTTTTAGAATGCATGCAGGAAATATCAGGCTTGTGCAAAGAGAAAAATTTGATTCGATTGCTCCGTTACTTGCTGCAAAACAACTGGCATTAATTGAAACTGATATTATGAAATATGACAATATGTCAGATGAGTTTGATAAAGAATACAAAGGGTATAAATGGCGATGCGAAATCAGTGATATGAGCTTGTCTGATTTTGATGATTCAGATTCTGCTCTTGATAAAAATTCAATTGAGGACTTTAAAAAAATTACTCTTACAATATCAGGATTTGATAAAGAGCATATATATAAAATTATAACCTGGAGATATGTTGAAAGCCAATGAAGATTGCTAAAATAAATGCATCCGGATTTACACTTGTTGAAATACTTGTGACGGTTGCTATCTTTTCTGTAATAATGCTTACGCTTTTTTCATCATTAAGAATATTTCTAACTTCAGTACATATAATAAAACAGGAAGTTGATAATATTGAGAAAACAATATCAAGTTTTAAGCAGATCACAACTGATCTTCAGATGATTTTTATTACGCATCCTCCAAGATATTCAAAACCCGGATTTGATTCTGAACCTGATCAATATAGATTTGAAGGTCAGGAATCTGAGCTTTCATTTGCCTCTCTTTGTCATGTTAAATACAATAATGACCAAATAGACAGTATAGTAAGAATCGTTTACTATTTGCGACCCGGGAAAAATCATAACAGATTTGATCTTTGTAGAAAACAGATGCTGCAACCTTATTTAAATGTGGAACAATCATGTATTGACCCTGTTCTTGTAACAGATGTTTCAAATATTGAAATATCTTATGTGGATCACGAGGGAGAGGTTTATGATTCATGGGATTCTGAATCCTCAGAATTTGAATACAGTTTCCCTGCTGCTGTTAATTTTGTAATTAAGTTGTATGACGAAAATAAAGACGATGATGATGACGATAAAGAGAGAAAAGTTGAAACATCAATTTCCCTGCCTGTTAAAAGGATGCCCATATAATGATACTAAATAATAAAAAAGGAATGGCTCTTATAGTCACCCTGGCAATTGTTTCCATCCTTGTTGTAGGCGCTTTGGAAATTGGGAGAATCCTTAATAATTCAGTCGGGTATGTAAAAAAAGATGCAGATTTTTATATAGCATATCAAATCGCAATATCAGGAATCAATCTTGGACAGATAATTTTATCCCAGGATGCTGCAAAAAATGAAATTGATTCTGTACAGGAAAGCTGGGCTGATTCTGAGAAAATTGCAAACAGTATTGCTTTGCTTGGTTATGATAAGGGCACACTAAAAATAAAGATATCAGATGAGTTAGGAAAAATTCAGATTAACGCCTTGCTTAAACAATTTCCGGGTTATAAATTTAATGAGGATCAAAGAAAAATATGGCAAAGGTTTCTTGATTTTGTTATTTCAAGTGATAAATCATCTGATGACAGGGACCCTTCAGAAATGATCAATTGTATTAAGGACTGGTTGGACTCAAAAGATAATGATGCAATCACAGGAATTTCAGGGGCTGAATCAGATTACTATTTGGAGCTTGATCCTTCATACCAATGTGCCAATGCTCCGTTAAATAAACTGTCAGAACTTTTTATGATAAAAGGATTTGACAGGGGGCTATTTAAAACAGAAAATATGGAAATCTCTGAAAGCACACAACAATTACTTGATAAAGAGATCAATGCTGTTTTCACTATCCAGGGTATTGGTCAGAATAAATTAGAAAATAAAGGGTTTGCTTTTCCCGGCAAAATAAATATAAACACTGCAAATGAACTTGTCCTGGCAATGATTCTTCCGGTTGGTAAAGAAACAGAGGCAGCTGAGATTGTGAGCTTCAGAAAAGAAAAAAATGAGGAGACATTTATAAATAAGCTTGATAAGGGATGGTATAAACGGGTTGTAGAATTATCAAAAAACGAAACAAAATACTTTGAACGTGTTATAAGGTATTCAAGTAATGTTTTTAAAGTTGAAGCAATTGCTGAAATTAATAATGCAAAAGTCGTTGTTTCAGCAATTGTTGAAAGAAAGAAAATGAAGGCAAGTAAGAAATGGACAACCAGTATTGTCAGGTTTAGTAAAGGATAACAATGGCGGGATCTATTTTAATTCTTGATATTGATGAACAGGGTATTATGGCTCTGGTAGTCAAAGAAACTTTTCAGGGAGTTGTAATCGTTGATAAATGCCATGTCTTTATACACGAGTTGCCAGTCCAGGAAGAACAACCTGAGCAAAAAGAAGAATTCAACTCATTTTTTGAAAGTTTAAATCTAATTGCTAAAAAAATTGATATAAAAGACTGCTCAACTGCAACTTTATTTATTCCTTCGTCAATTGTTTCTTTCAGAAACACTCTTCTTCCATTTAAATCAAAAAGGAAGTTAAAGCAGGTGCTTGATTACGAGCTTGCATTTACGCTTCCTTTAAATAATACAAACTACCTTTCTGATTTCACTCTTACTGATATTTCATTATCAGGGGGTCAAAATTTTGTATTTTCAGCATCTCTCCCTGAAGACCTGATTCGAAACTATTTTAACTCTTTGGATCACTTTGGTATTAGACCTGAACTGATTACTATAAAGGGATATGTAAAGGCAGGCTGGTTTGCAAAAAAAGACGACTCCTCACAAATAGTGTTTCTTGATATTCAGGGGGAGGAAAAGACTCTTACTTTTGTTATTAATAACAAAGTTGTGTTTGTTCGTTCTTTAAAACCTTCTGATTCAATTCAGGAGCTTACCCAGGCAATCTTTAATACATATACAGGCTTTAAGCAAAAGACCAGGTATGATTCAGTATTTAATAAGGTCATTATTACTTCAGATAAGGAAGCTGCTTCAGGAACTAATGACGAGCTTTTAGATATTCTTAACACCAGATTTCAATGCCCCGCAGAATATGCAGTGGTTGAAGAGGATTTTCTTTCATTCCTTATAAAAGAGAAAAAAAGTTTGCTCAATTTGTGCCAGGCGCAGTATAAAAGCGATTCTTTTTTTAAGAAAAGCATGACTAAGATTGTGGTAACTGGAACAATAGCAGCATTTGTATGCATTTTATTTTTTCTCAATATTTATTTAGACATTTCTTCTTTAGACAAAGAACTATCATTATATAAAGAAGCTCAGGTAAAAATATTTAAGCAGACATTCCCTGAACAGACCAAAATAATAGATCCTTTTATGCAGATGCAAGCAATGGTCTCAGGTTCCAAGGGCAATAAAATCAGACAGAATTCAAATACTCTTACAAAAAATGGGATAAGGGCAATTGATTTGTTGTTTGAGGTTTCTGAAAGGATTCCTGCAGGAGTTGATATTGTTGCTTCAAGAATTCTTTTTAATGATAATCGGCTTATTTTTTCAGGTTCAACAGATGATTTTAATAATATTGATAAAATAAAAAACAGTCTGGAAAAATCAGACATTTTCCCCAGTGTCAATATCAGTAAAGCTACTGCCGATAAAAAAGATGGGAAAGTACTTTTTAAATTTGTTATTAGATTTTAGGATTTAATTATATGTACAACTTTTCAGAACGAAATAAGAATGCTTTGATAACAGGAGCAGTTTTTTTGTTAATTTTTTTTGCGGTAGTGTTAATTTTTTTACCGGCAGTAAACAAGAGAAAAGATCTTAAAAGAATTATCCATACAAGTAAATTTAACCTGACCAAAATGATTGAACTGCGACAAAACTATAATGCAACAGGCAAAGATGTTGACAATAACACAACACTTCTTAAAAAAAGGGATAAAAATTTTTCTCTGTTTAGTTATTTTGATTCTATAGCCAAAAACTGTGGAGTAAAAAAAAATGTTGCTTATATGAAGCCATCTTTTCAGGATATTAAAGGTTCTGAATATAAAAAAGCTTTTGTAAAAGCCAAACTTGAATCAATATCTTTAAAAGAATGTGTTGCTTTTTTAAATAAAATTGAAAATTCAAAAAATATGGTAAGTGTTAATTCTTTTTCCATTTCTACTACTGGAAAAGATAATAAAATGATAGATATTGTTATAGAAACTGAAACCATCATGTTGATAAATTGATAAATTATGAATTTTAAATCTATTATATTTTATGTTTTATACACCATTACAGCATTTTTTCTGTTTGCATGGCTTGTCTTCCCAAGTCAGAAAGCTGCAACTATATTGTCAGGCAGGCTAAATACTTTAAACGATCAAGTAGAAGTTGAAATAAACAAAGTAAATCCCGGCATGATGCTGACTTGTAAAATCGATCAGGCTGAAATTATTATAAGTAATAAAGTTAAATTCACCTTGGGTCTTTTGAAAATTTCTCCATCTCTTTTTTCCATATTTTCAGCGAAAAAAGAAACAGGTTTTGAAATTAAAAAAGGTCAATGCTCTATTAATAAAAGCAGTATAATATTTAAGGCAAGGGGTGATTTAAAGGAAGTTAATGATTTGCAAGTTAGAGGGAATATATTGTTTTCCGACATTGTTACAAAAATAAATGATATACCAATATTACATGTTATGGGCATGTCAGAACTTAATTTCAGCACCATTGATTTTGAATTTATAAGAGATAGAGATAAAGATAAAATTGAAATTTTAAATTTTTATGCCAAAGGGGATCAATGCAATATAAAGGTTAAAGGGAATATCTTTTTGTCTTCTAAATCTGGAGAAATTAAACTTGATTTCAAGACAAATATTCAGCCAAACCCGTCATACTTGTCAAAATTTGCAGGGGTCTCTTCTGTTACCTCTTTATTTGATGGTTCAGACGGAGGAATTAAATTACATATTTCCGGCACTTTAGAGAATCCAAAAGTAAAATTATGAAAAATATTTTTATAATTATAAATATTGTTTTATTAACTTTTTTTGCTTTTTTAGGGGTTGAGCTTATGTATACGAGCATTGAGATGTCTCTATCAGATAACTCCTTAGATTTAAAAGAGAAAGTTACGTCTGTAAAATATGATAAAGAACCTGTTGTTTTGAAAAAAAGAGATTATAAAAAGATAATTAAAAAAAATATTTTAAAAGTTATGGCAGACAGAAACGAAATTCCTAAAGATAAAAAAAAGAACGCTGAAGATATTTCTAAACTTAAGGCAACATCTTTAAAATTGAAACTTTTAGGAACTATTGCAGGCGGGAATCCTGAAGAAGCCTTTGCAGTGATTGAAGATCAAAGGAAAAAAAAGCAATTTCTTTATCAGATTGGACAAAGTGTGCAGGGTGCAGAGATAATAAAAATTTTAAGGCAAAAAGTAGTTTTAAATTATCAAGGCGAAGACCAGGTTCTTGAAATGGTTTTTACCCCTGATTTAAAGATAGTAAAGAAGAAAAAATAAAAAGACATGGCAGAACAGAGGAGATTAATTATCATGTTCGCTAGTAAAAAATCGGTATTTTTAAATTGTTTGTCTATTATCGGCATTTTTTTATGTGTTACTATTTTATTTTCAAGCATTGTATTTTCTGAAGAAAACAAAGTGTCAAATGTTGATAATAATAATGAACTTGTTTCAATAGACTTTAATGGCGTCGATATTAGTGTCTTTATCAGGTTTATCAGTAAAGTAACAAAAACAAATTTTGTTATAGATAAAAGAGTCAGGGGTAAAGTTTCAATTATTTCTCCTGTCAAAGTATCTGTAAAAGAAGCGTATAAGATATTTGAGTCTGTGCTCGAGATATATGGTTTTGCAGTTGTGAAAGCCGGTGAAGTTTTCAAAGTTATCCCTTTGCCTGAGGCCAGGACACAGAGTGTGGATACAAGACTGTCAAGAGGAGCAGAAGTTTCTGAAGATAGAATTGTAACCAGAATAATCAAACTTAATTATGCACAATCAGATGTATTAAAAGGACTTTTTACTCCTCTTATCCCCAAGGGAAGCATCATATTATCCTACAGGGATACAAATATGCTTATTGTTACTGCTGCCAAATCAAGTATCAATCGTCTTTTAAAAATTATAAATGTCATAGATATTAAAAGTATAGGCAGAAAAATTTCAGTTATCCCTGTTAAATATGCAAATGTTAAAACACTGGTGGCAAATCTTTCTAAAATATTTTCAGCAAGGGTAAAAACAGATAAAACCAAGAATAGTGAATTTATTGTTAAATTTGTTGCTGATGAAAGAACAAATGCAATTATTTTGCTGTCAAGCGAGATTGAAACGGGAAGAGTAAAGAAACTTGTGGAGCTTCTTGATAAAAAAGTCCCCAGAGGTGGTGAGAAAATTCGCGTTTATTATCTTGAACATGCGTCGGCAGAAAACCTTGTTGAAGTCCTTCAGGCAATTCCTGCAAAAGCAAGTAGCAAAGAAGGGAAAAAAGTTGCCCCTGTTATATCGAAAAATGTAAAGATTACAGCCGATAAAGCAACAAACAGTCTGATAATAATGGCTGAGAAAGAAGATTATCCAATATTGGAAAAAGTGATTGAGAAATTAGATATTCCAAGGTCAATGGTTTATATCGAAGTCCTTATCATGGAAGTAAATGTTAATAAGGGACTTAATATAGGTACTGAATGGCGTGTAGGAGATGAGATTGACGGTAACTCAAAGATTTTATTTTCAGGATTCAGTCAGGGTGCGGTACCAGACTTTACACCCAACCCTAATGGATTTTCTGTTGGTGTACTTGGGCAGGCAATAAATGTCGGAAGTCTGACCTTTTCTTCTGTGGGGGCCGTTGCCCAGGCTTATAGGAATGATAAAGATGTCCATATCCTTTCAACACCGCAGATTCTTACAACTGATAATGAAGAGGCGTCAATCACAATCGGTAAAAATGTTCCTTATCAGACTCGATCGGCTGCTGAAGACTCTACAGAAACATATAGTTCTTATGAGTACAAAGATGTTGGTATTACTCTTAAAATAACTCCCCAGATCAGTAAGGGCAATCTTGTAAGGCTTAATATTCATCAAACAATTACTAAACTTGACACTGTAAATCAAGTTTCTCCTGACAGACCAACAACATTTAAACGAGAGATCCAGACAACCATAATTGTTGAAGATAAAAGTACTGTTGTAATAGGCGGATTGATTGACACAAGCCTTTCAGAAACAACAACAAAAGTACCATGTCTTGGAGATTTGCCAGGATTAGGGCTTTTGTTTAAAAAAGTTTCAAAAGGCGGTGACAGAACGAACCTTTATGTGTTCTTAACCCCAAAAGTTATAAAAAATCCTGCCCAGGCACAAGATATCTATAAGGACAAAAAAGAGCAAATTGATAACAAAAGCGATACAATAGATCAAGGTGAAATTAAATGGTACAGAGAGCTATATTAAGGGTCTTAGTTTAAGATGATAGATGAATTTATTAAAATAATTTCTGGTAATAATTTTGATTCAAACAGCATTGATAAAATTAAAGAGATCTATTATCAAAACAGTGCAGGTCTAACAGAAGCTCTGTCAGAATCAAAGCTTATCAAAGAAATTATTTTAATAAATTCATCTATCATCTTAAACTAAGACCCTTAATATA
>JAIOSM010000160.1 GCA_021107575.1 Desulfobacteraceae bacterium
AATGCCGGAGCAACAGAGCACTTATGTGAATGGTTAGGAGAATTTTTAGTGGTGCGGGGAAGATATTCCAGAAAATATGTAAAATAGTAAATCAGTCATGACAAAGTATATGACATATAGAAAGTAAGAAAATAATAAAAATGCAAGTGCAGAGTATACGGCACGTACCTGGGTTGGATGTCGTATAGCAGGGCTAATGGACTTCAGAGCTTCTTAAAAGGAACTTTTATGAAACATACTTTTATATACATAATCTTAATCTTATTTGTTTTAATTTCCATTGCAGCTTGCAGCACAAGGACTGCGCACTCTCCGGGGCAACCATCTGAAAAAAATACTGAATCACAGAGGCTTTCCCGAAATAATAATTCAGGGTCCCCATATTATTACTATATGCTCGCACAACTCCATAATAAAAAAAGCGACCTGCCAGAAGCAATCAATTTGTTAAAAAAAGCCATTGATAAAGATCCTGAATCAATCTTCCTTAAAAAAGAATTGATATATCTTTATCTTGAGCAAGACAGCTATGACAAGGCCATGGAATTTGCAAAAAAAATTTTGGAAACTGACCCTGATGCCATTGAGATCCTTTTCATCCTTGCA
This sequence comes from Desulfobacteraceae bacterium, assembly GCA_021107575.1. Classification (GTDB taxonomy): domain Bacteria; phylum Desulfobacterota; class Desulfobacteria; order Desulfobacterales; family Desulfobacteraceae; genus JAIOSM01. Next base: position 607 of record JAIOSM010000160.1, read on the forward strand.
AAGCTAAAAATAAAAAAAGATAACACCACGGAAGCAAAAAAAATATATAACAAGATTCTGGAACTTGAGCCTGATAACAAGAATATCTATTTACTTTTAGGTAAAATTTATAACAGAGAAAAAAATCCTGACGAGACATTCAAACTATACTCAAAAATGATTGAGCATTTCCCGGATTCATACATTGCCCATTATTATCTTGGGATGGCATATCTGGATCAGAACAAACTCAACTATGCCCAGGAAGAATTTTTAAAAACAATAGAGCTCAGCCCAAAACTGATTGAACCGAGATTACGGCTTATTGACATCTATAAGCTTCGGACTAAAGACCAAAAAAAATTAAACAAGCAAATTATTAAAACTTATAAAGAAATTCTTGAAATTGAAGGGCATAATGATTTTGTGTCAATGGAATATGCTCTTTATCTACATAACCATAAGAATAAAAAAATAGCAGCGGAAATATTTTTAACCTTTGGCAAAAAAAGCTCTGAGGATGAAAAATTCCTACTGGAAATAGCAAATGAATACATTGTAAAAAAACGATTTAAAGCTGCAGCTGTTATTTTTGTTGAAATGCTTAAAGCATCACCAACAAGCTCTTCACTCAACTTTTTTGCAGGGTATGCATTTGATTCATTAAAACAATACAAAACTGCTATTGAATATTACCAAAAGGTTAAACCTGTTTCTCCATACTATAAAAAAAGTATTGTCCATACTGTTTTTTTACTTAAAGACAATAAAGAGGTTATCAAGGGCATGGAGATCCTTGAGCAATTTCATAAATTCGCACCTGATGATATTGATATTATAATTTTCCTGGCAAGTTTTTACATTGAGAATCAAAAGATTGAAAAGTGTATCAAGCTGCTGAATGCCGGCTTGTCAGTATCTAAAGACAACCCTGCCCTGCTTTTCAAACTTGGAATCTGTATGGACAAATCAGGAAAAAAAGACGAATGCATTAAAATAATAAAAAAAGTTATTCAAATAGATCCTGATAATGCTGAAGCTCTCAATTATTTAGGTTACACATATGCTGAGCTTGGTATCAAACTTGATGAAGCAGACCAATTGATAACCAAAGCTCTGGAGTTAAAACCAGATGACGGTTATATAACTGATAGTTTAGGCTGGGTTTATTACCAGAGGGGTTCCTATGCCAAAGCCAGCGAAATCCTTAAGAAAGCGGCTGAACTGACTGCCTATGACCCTATTATTACAGAACATCTTGGTGATTCATATACTAAGGAAAACAGACTCAAAAAAGCATTGGCTGAATATAAAAAAGCATTAAAAAAAATAGCGACAAATAATGAAGAGCAAAAAAATCAACTTGAAAAGAAAATCAAAGAACTTGAAAGCAGAATAAATGCTCAGGAGTAAATCAGATCCGATTTACTTCAGTTTGATACTGACCTGCCTTATTTTTTGTGCTGGATGCGCTTCAATAGATTTTGAAAACAAACATGACAGCAAAGCTTATAATCTTGCCAGGCAAATTAATGATTCAAACAAGGAGATCAAAACTTCAAAAGGCCTTGGATGGCTGAAAATAAAAGAAAATGAAAGACAAATAATTTTTAAAATCGCCTGGATTGCCCAGCCTCCTGACAAAATCAGAATCACACTCCTCTCAGACAGTTTTCCTGTTGAAACAATTGTTTCCAATGGACAAAACATTACTTTGTTTTCCCATACAGGTAAACACAGTTTAAAAACTTATAATATAAAAAATCCTTCCCTTGAAGATATTTTTTCCATACCTGTAAGGATTGAAGATATTATTCTTTTATTAAGCGGGCAAATCCCGATAAAAGCTTTTAAGTATGCTTTTTTTGATGATCAAAACAACTATTCTGATGGTAATGATAATCCTTTAACAGCAATTGTTCTTAAAAACAAATCAGATAACGGGATTCAAAGAATTTATATAGATTCTGACAATAAAATCAAAAAATTTATAATAACTGACTGGAACATTGAGCCCCTTTATAAAGTCTTTTTCCTTGATTCAATTCAGGTTGATTCCCTGTTAATCCCCTCAAAGCTTTTAATTCAAGACAATTCCAATAGAGAAGTATTCCTCGAAATATCTAAATTCTATAAAAACCTGCCTGTAAAAAAGTCTATGTTTACCTTGACAGACAAGAGATAATGGTAACATTTAGCTATGTAAAATTAACTTCCGATATAAAGGAGATATATAAATAAATGATTCATAAAAGTGTTAATGAGGCAAAAAAAGGAACCAGCGGATGTGGCAGTAGCGCCCAGCAACAACAGCATATTAAACAGCAGGAACAGGGGGAGATGATGAAACAGGCTCTCAAAAAAATAAAAAACAAGCTGTTTGTTCTAAGTGGAAAAGGCGGGGTCGGGAAAAGCAGCATTTCTTCAAATTTAGCTGTGAGTCTTGCTAAAAAAGGTTTTAAAACCGGACTTATGGATGTTGATCTGCACGGCCCATCAATTGCACAAATGTTTGGAATCAAAGACATGCTTAATATGGCCCCAGGAGACAAGCAGCTTCTGGCACCAAAACAAGTAATGGATAACCTTACAGTGGTTACTATCCAGGCATTAATGCAGGATAAAGATCAGGCAGTTATCTGGCGCGGACCTGCAAAGACAGGAATGATTAACCAGTTCGTAGCTAATGTTGACTGGGGAGAACTTGATTTTCTTGTAATTGATGCACCTCCCGGAACCGGTGATGAACCAATATCAGTGGCCCAGGCAATACCTGATGCGCAGGCTATTATCGTGACTACACCTCAGGAAGTAGCCCTGGCAGATATCAGAAAATCAATTTCATTTTGTAAAACAGTTAAGCTTAAAACTCTTGGTATCGTAGAAAATATGGGATCATTTAAATGTCCCCATTGTAATGAGTCCATAGCACTTTTTAATACCGGCGGTGGGAAAGCGACTGCAAAGCAATTCGGGCTTAACTTTTTGGGATCAATACCATTTAATCTTGAGGTTGTTAAATCCGGAGACAGCGGAATCCCGCTGTTAACTGAAGCAACTGATAACGAGTTTGCTAAAAACTTTGAAACCATAGTAGCAAATATAACAAAGCAACTATAAAAGTAATTATAAAGCATGTCAGAAAAATTATGGGAGATGAAGAACTTTTTAAACCTTCGGGAAAAAGAGTTCTTCTCGCCCATGGCAGCATTGAGCGATAATGCTGTAAGAAGAATTCAAGACCCCTACCATAATCCAAGCTACAGACAATCTTTCAGTATAGATTCTGACCGAATACTCAATTGCATGGCATATGCAAGATATATTAACAAACCGCAAGTTTTTTCACTTATCAAAAACGATCATCTTACATACAGAAGTCTCCATGTCCAGCTTGTCTCCAAAATTGCCAGAACTATTGGACGCTACCTGGGATTAAATGAGGATTTGATAGAAGCTGCAAGCCTTGGGCATGATATAGGACATCCACCATTTGGTCATGACGGAGAAAAATTCCTATCCTCTCTGACACAGGAGAATAATGCCGGCTTTTTCCATCATAACCTGCAAAGCATACAATTTTTAGAACAGATTGAAAGGAATGGCAAAGGGTGGAATTTATGTTTGCAAACCCTTGATGCTATTGTCTGCCACAATGGAGAAATCCACGCAAAAACAATTAAGCCTCAATGGAATAAAACATTTAAAAATTTTGATACAATGATCAAAAAAATGGAAAAGCAGGAACGCCCTGACTCTATTCCCATGACCATGGAGGGATGTGTCGTCAAGATAGCTGACACAATAAGTTATATTGGAAGAGATATGGAGGATGCTGTAAGGCTTAAGCTTATAAAACGTAAAGATATCCCTGAAAAATGCCTGCGCCTTCTTGGGAACACAAATGGAACAATTGTATATAACCTTGTAACAGATGTCATATCAAACAGCAGCCAGAAGCCCTATCTTTGCTTTTCAAATAAAATTTCAGAAGCCCTTTTAGAACTTAAAAAATTTAATTATGAAAGAATATACTTGAACCCCAAAATAAAAGAACATCTAAAGGGGATAAAAGATATATTTCGATTTTTATTTGAAAAATATCTTAATGACCTTGAAAAACAAGATAGGACATCTTTTATATTCAAAGATTATCTTAAGGGACTTTCAGAAGATTATCATACAAAACATTCAAATCCTCAAATTGTCCGTGATTTTATTGCAGGTATGACAGATTCTTATTTTATTAATAAAATCCCTCAGAACATGAGACCTAAATACGTTGATAATCTTTAAAAATGTTTGAAAACAGGACATACAGATCAAATGTTTTAAAAAAAGGGCTCACCTCTTTTAAAGCAACTGTAAAAGAAACAGACCTTCATATTCAAGCAAACAGTGATTTAACAAAAGAAGCTGTCCAGGCTGTTTTAAAATGCAGAAATTATATTGAAAAATACATTGAACAACATCCTGATTTTGCAACATCATTAATTCCAATAAAAGTTATGAGGATCGCACCTCAGATTATCAATGATATGATAAATGCTGCTAAAGCAACCAAAGTTGGTCCCATGGCAGCAGTTGCCGGCGCTGTTGCTGAATATGCAGGCAATGCTCTTCTTGAAAAATCCAATGAAGTAATTGTAGAAAACGGCGGCGATATTTTTATTAAATCCGAGTCTGAAACATTGTTTGCAATATATGCAGACAAGTCCCCTTTAAGTATGAAAACAGGAATTCTGATTGAAAAAAGAGAGAAACCTTATGCACTATGCACTTCTTCAGGCACTATTGGCCATTCTAAAAGTTATGGTAAAGCAGACGCAGTAACCATTTTTTCAGATTCTGCACCACTTGCTGATGCTGCTGCAACTTCTTTAGGAAACCTTATTAAAAAACCAGATGAT
>JAIOSM010000168.1 GCA_021107575.1 Desulfobacteraceae bacterium
ATCAATGATTTGTTCACTTTTTTCCCTTGCCTTATTCAAAAGCTTCAAATCTGTTGGAAAGGTTATATCTGCTGGTGAACAAGTAGCATCAACCAAAAGCTTTCCTTTGTTTTAAGGCTTTGATCCCTTGTCTGTGTCATCCTTATCTGGAGGTTCTTCAGTTTTAGAAACTGCCTTTTTATTCACGGCTTCAATAATTTCACAAACCATTTGCTGGCTGATGCGTTTTCGAAAGTGAACAAACAATGTCGGATGGAATGGTGTCTCATCAGTATATTCTTTGAAACCTAAAAAATATTGCAGATACGGATTTTCACGAATCTGCTCAACAGTTTCTTCATCACTGGTTCCTAATCGCTCTTTTATTATCAGAGACCCAAGAGCCACTTGAATAGATTTTGCAGGATTTCCTAAACCAGATCTTTTTAATGTTTTGGCATAGCTGATTTCAAACTCTTCCCAGGGAATTAATTTTGCAAGCTTTACCCATCGATTATCTGATCTCAATTTCCCGCTAAATGGTAAATGAAAATTTTCAAACTCTAATTGTTTTTTATCGTGTCTATACATAATGTTTAATTAAAAGTGCAAAGGTTTTTGAGGTTATGTGTTTTTTTCTGTCCATATTTAACCACTAATATAGCAGGTTTATTATAATATTTCAATAGGTTATGTGTTATTCAGGAAGCTCTATTTAGATGTAATCCGTGTCACTGCGGATAATGTAACCATAAAAGGACTGGATATTTACGGCGCCACACAGATAGATGACTGCGGGATCCATGTGGACAAGCGTAGCGGCATGAGTGCGGTAATGCTGACCAATGTCACCATCGAAGATTGTCGTTGCGGGTGGGACGGAACCCATTCCAACTTTCACGGTATTTACGTCAATTATCTCGTTAACGGCAGCATCACCAACAATACGTGCAGCAACAATGGCTGCAACGGCATTTTGCAGATGTACAAATCCGTTACTACAATGTCCGGCAACACCTGCAACAACAATACATCGAGTGGTATTAAAGTGGAAGGATCCGATTATTCGAGTGCTGTCCCGAACAACACGATCATCAATAATATCTGCCTCAATAACACAAAGGGAATACTTATAGCCGGTTCGAACAACAATCTAATCACCGGCAACAACTTCAGCAACAGCGGTAACTACGGCCTTCGGCTGCAATACACGTCCAACAACAACACCATCTACCGGAACAATTTCAGCAACAACATTACCGCCAACGTTATCTCTAACACAGGTTTGTCCAATATCTGGTCTTCTCCCACGGTGATCAGCTATCATTACGGCAGTCAGAATCATGAAAGCTATATGGGTAATTATTACAGTGATTACTCTGGAAGCGATGGTGACGGGGACGGCATTGGAGACACGCCCCATGATTTGCCGCAAGACGAACCGGATGACGACTATCCACTTGTCCAAACCACGGACAATTATACAGACAGCAAGAGCACGAATCTACCCGCTGTACCGTTGCTGCTTCTTGGTGATTAACACTGTCAGATGCACTGGATCTTCCGTACCTGCCACCAGCACGCGACCGTCTGACAAAAGGGTACTCGTGTGAGACCGCTAATACAATAACAGCTGACAATCGCATTGGTCTTAAATCATTCAAGCAAAAAATGACGGATAATCCTAAGATCAAGATCTCTAACCTTTACAGTGCCGTATTCTTCTTCTATTTCTTCAAACATTTCATTTGCTACTTTAATAAAATTGTTTGATACTGTTGCTTGTTCTGTCTTACTTACTCTTGAAACCCAGGAAAGAAAATCGTCTATTTTTATTTTATCAATTTTAAAATCTTCTTTATTTGAGAACAATGCAGCAAAGAAATCTTTAAAATCATCTACAGGGATCGGGCTTAAAGAATTATCCAGATTGAGATGATCTTTTGCCCACAAAGTTAAAAATAAGGATTTATAAGTTAAAATACCATGGGAAAACGATTGAATATCAATGTCGAGTGTTTCTAATATTTTATCTGTCTCTATAATTTTCTCAATCTCTATATTAGTTTGGTCAATCTCCTGAAATGATTTAAAATTCCTGTACAGATCCCCTTTATTATAATTATCCAGGAAAAGAGGTCGATCAAGCAATGCTCCTCCCACAATGCCAAGCCACTTTTCATCAAGAAAACTTAGGGGAAGATTATTGTTGTTCACAAAGCTTGACTCATGCCATTGACTAACTTTTCTTCCAAGTCTTAAAATTTCACCTGAACCGGCTCGGAAAACATCTTCAAGAAAATAAATTTCAATTACTGATCCCGGATTTTTCTTATTCACTCTCTCAATTCCCACAGAAAGATAACCACAGGTTTTATCTATCACTTTTTCAAGACCTTCTTTTTCACGAATTTTTATTCTGTCAGCAGAAATTACTTTATTTACAAGGGATGCAAATTCAGCTTGCAAGTCAAAAAGGATATCAGTGTTTAGTGTCTGAAGAGATGCTGCAAAAAGGTTGTCTTCTTTGATAAACTTAGATGCATAGTTTGGCACTGTAGGAATATCAGAATTATAAGATTCTTTTCTTCCTACTGATTTTATTGGTCTTTTCCTTAACTTAAGCGAGGATAAGGGTTGATAAATACCGATTGCTTCGTGTGCCGGAAGAAACCCTTTTTCTGCAAGCCGGACATTTTTAAGCCTGAACTCTTCTTCTTCAACTTCCGGCATCAGTACTGACCTTGTTTCAATCAAAAGCGCGTGGAATACTGAGACATCCATCTTTGCGACGCTCTCAAGCATATTTGTGATAAGTTCCCGGGTAGGTTTTCTTCCCTCACCATCAGAAGCATTGGGAAACCTGAAATAAAACTTATCATCAAATGTCATAAAATCATCTTCATCAGGAGGTACATCATCATGTTCCCTGATTCTTATTTCCATATTCTTCAAAAAATAATATTCCAGCAGCTCAACTTTTTCTTTTACAGCCCACCGCATAAGACGTTCCGGGGCAGACTGGAAAAGCAGGCTTAAAGCATCAGTCATGTGAACTATATCAGGCTTATCATCGCCCCATATATCCATATCTAAAATATACTCCCACTGGTCTTGCGAAGCTAAAGACAATACTGGTATGAAATCTTCGCCTCCGACTGAATGCATTAAAAAATACAAATCCTGGCTTGAAAAAGATTGAATTAATGTTGCAGGTTGTAAAGAAGTCAGGATCTTATCAAGGGCAGTCACAGGTTCAAGTTGTAATATCTCTTCTCTTTGCCTGGAAAGCTTCAGCTCTTTTTTTTTAATATTTGCTAATTTATAATTATTCATAGTTTTATCCGTTTGACAATTATCTAAGTGCCTATTTGTTAATCTTTTGATTACATATCTTAATATACTGCTGTACATCCGGGATTTCTTTAAATTTATTAAAACAATTTAAGGCCTTATTAAAATCTTTAGTATTCATCAAAGTCACTCCCATGCAGATATTCAAATCAAAACTATCAGGAAAGCAATCCAATCCTTTTTCAAGAAAAAATATGGCTTTTGCAAACTGACCTTTTTTCTGAAAAAGCATTCCAAGCCCAAAATATGCATCTATATCATTATTATATGTCAAAGCTTTTGTAAAAAGCTTTTCTGCTATGGTACTGCTTTCCCAATTTTTAACATATTTATTATCTGCATATTCTCCATGACTGAATGTCATACCAAGTCTTGCTAAAAACTTTGCATGCTCAGTGTCAAGCTCACTATTATCAACAAGATTAATATCTAAAGCAAACTTGTCAAGATTTTTAAAAAATGCTTTTCTAAGCTTCTCACCAAACTTTTTTATATCCTCAAAACAAAGATCCGGATCAAATTCAAACCATGGGATATCTTCAATTTTCTCCTGCCATATTTCATCAGAAACGAGCCCTCTCCTTTCCAGCCTGTGATAAAACTCTGTTCCGGGAAAAATTACCAGCATATAAAAAATTGCACTCAAAGGTTTTATTTCAGAAATAAGATCACAACTTGCTTGTATTGTTTCCATATTTTCATCAGGAGAACCATAGATAAAATAAGCTCTTGGTAGAATACCGTAAGAACTTGTCATCTGAAATGTTTTGATAATTCTTTCACGGGTAACAGGTTTGCCAAGGTTTTTTCTTATTTTTAATGCGCCACTCTCAACACCAAAGCTAATTTGAATACATCCTGCTTTTCTCATGAAAAAGAGAATATCTTTATTGATAAAATCCACTCTTGATATTGCAGCAAAGGTAATATCAATCTTCCGCGCAATAATTTTTTTACATACTTCAATTACTCTTTTGGTATCCATTGTAAAGGTATCATCAGAGATATAAAAATGAGTTACGCCTTTTTTATAAAGAATTTCTATCTGATCTACAAACCAACAAGCAGAATGGAATCTGACATTACCCTTACCCCAGAACTTTGGTGACCCGCAGAAATTGCAATGCCCAGGACATCCCCTTGATAAAGACAAATGCTGAAAATCAAAAAACTGAGCGGGGTTTGGAAGTATATCAAGATCAGGAATTAATTCTCTGTCTTCTGTTTTTACAATTTGATTACCTTTTCTGTAAAAAATCCCTTTTATGGTTTCCTGAAGATCAATTCTGCCGGATTTGATCTGCCGGGCAAGCTCTAAAAATGTAAATTCACCTTCGCCTGCAATAATATAATCAAGCTCCGGCAAAACTTTAAAAAGATGGTTTGGTAAAAAAGTTGCGCAGGGTCCACCAAAGACTATTTTAACATCAGTAATTTGTTTCTTTGCTTCTGTTGCTGCTTCAAATGCTGCAAACCTGTTTGCATTGAGAACCGAGAAGCCGACTATGCCGGGCTTCTCCTTTTTAAGCCGATCTCTAAAATAAATAAGGGGCTTTTTTTGAAGTGCCAGATTGACAATCTCTACATCAAACCCATCTTTTTTTAAGAGTGCACCGATATAATAAAGTCCGGTTGGAACAGAAAAAGCATCATACTCATCGGGTCTAAAATCTAAAAGATATGGATTTACAAGAAAAATCTTCACAAATTTAATAAGAAGAAATAATTATTTCGTCAAGCCCTCTTTTAGGGACATGATGAACAAGGCCCTTATCACGGAAGTATTTAATACTGCCGTCAGCGCCAACTTTCTCTATCCTTATTTCTTCAACTGGTTTGCCAATAGCAATTACAAGAAGAATCTTAAAATTGTCATCAATATTAAGAACGCTTTTTAATTTAGGGTGATTTATGGCCCCGAAAATACAC
>JAIOSM010000411.1 GCA_021107575.1 Desulfobacteraceae bacterium
TGAAGGAGAGACAGGTACTGGTAAAGAATTGATGGCAAGGGCTATTCATAATTTAAGCCTCAGGGAAGATAAGCCTTTTATTGCAATTAACTGTGGTGCTCTACCTGATAGTCTGCTTGAATCAGAACTTTTTGGATATAAAGCCGGCGCATTTACAAATGCTGTAAAGGACAAACCCGGACATTTCTCCATTGCCAATGGCGGCACTATTTTTCTTGATGAGATTGGAGATACAAGCCCTGCTTTTCAGGTAAGGCTTCTTCGAGTGCTTGAAGAAAAAGAGTTTACACCTCTTGGGGCTGTAAAAAAAGAAAAAGTCGATGTAAGAATTATTACAGCAACAAACAAAGATCTTTCAAAAATGGTGGCACAAGAGAAGTTTCGACAGGATTTATTTTATCGTGTAAACATTGTCCGCTTAGAACTTTTACCCCTTAGACATCGCATGGAAGATATCCCTTTTTTAATTCAGCACTTTATTGACAAATTAAACAGGATACAGGGAAAACAAGTTAACGGGATGGATCATGATGCACTTGAACTGCTGATGAATCATGATTTTCCAGGTAATATTAGGGAACTTGAAAATATTATAGAGCATGCTTTTGTGCTTTGTTCTGAAGGAAATATTAAGGCGCAGTATTTGCCTTCAAATTTTTTTTTCCAAAGTAAGATCAAAGGAGATGATGGAAACTCCAGCGATCCTATCAAGACTGCAGAAGCAAGGATTATTAGAGATGCTCTCAAGCAAAATAATTACAATCGTAAAGCTGCTGCAAAATTTCTTGGTATGCATAAAAGTACACTTTTTAGAAAAATCAATAAATTCAATATACAATTACCAAAATTGGACGGCCGTTCTAAATTAATCTAAGAGTCGCAATATTGCAATTGTATAGGTTGCAATATTGCGACTCTTTTGTTATTTATTAATTATATTCGTGCGGATAATTTAGCTTAATATTACGTAATTACAGGCAGTTGTAGATCATATCAAACATTGGCACAAAGCTTGCTGTATATTATCTTTAGACAAGGAGACGTATGATTTGAAAGTTGCATTAACAATTTGGGGTAACAGGATTTCACCTGTTTTTGATTCAGCCCGTAAGCTGCTTATTGTAGAAGTTGAAAACAATAAGATTGTAGACAGGCAATATAAATTTTTTAATGCTGAAACGGATTCTGATTTAGCTAAAATGCTGACCGATCTTCAGATCAATGTTTTAATCTGCGGAGCTATTTCAAAGAGTTATTCAGATATTGTTGAAACAAGTGAAATAAAATTGATTCCGTTTATTACAGGTCATGTTGATGTGGTGCTTGAATCATATATTCAAAACAATCGGGTTATTGTAGATTTTTTAATGCCTGGATGCAGGAATAAACATTACAGGCAAAGAAATAAGCGTAACAATTTTTTAAATAAAAAAACAAAGGGGGCTAATATGCCAAAAGAAGATGGAACAGGCCCACAGGGTCAGGGAGCAGGAACAGGTAGAAACCAAGGACCATGCTCAGGACAGGGTCAAGGAAAAGGACAGGGCCAGGGAAAAGGACAGGGTCAAGGCACTGGTCAAGGTAGAGGACAGGGTCAAGGCACTGGTCAAGGTAGAGGACAGGGTCAAGGCACTGGTCAAGGTAGAGGACAGGGTCAAGGCACTGGCCAAGGTAGAGGACAAGGTACTGGTCAGGGCAGAGGACAAGGCGGTGGACAGGGCCGTCGATAAAAATAATATAAAGGAGATTAATATTATGCCAGGATTAAATGGAACAGGCCCACAAGGTCAGGGCCCAATGACAGGTGGAGCCAGAGGCAATTGCAATCCTGCAAATGCGCAAGGCTCAAGATCAGTAACCCAGAATATGGGTTTTGGTAGAGGTATGGCTTATGGCCGTAATTTTAGAGGAGGTTATGGCCGCGGTCGTAGCAATGATTATGGCATGGGGCAGGGATATGGTAGCAATATCGGGGCCAATGCTGAAGAGCTTAACATGTTAAGAACCGAGGTTGAATTACTCAATCAAAGAATTGCAGAATTAGAGAGTAAAAATTAGATTATAATTCGGTTTGATTTTATCACTCCACCCTTTGACTTTGGCCTTTTGAAAATGGTTATATCCATTCTGTTCAGGAGGCTGAGTCAGAGGGCTTTATATAAGGACAACTAAATGATTCATATATTAATTGCAAGCCAGGATAAAGATTCTTTAATGGAGTTTTCAGCAGGGCTCGATACAAATGATGTTGAAATTACCTGGACTAAGGATTGTGAACATGTGATTTCAAAAATAGAAAATAACAAATTTGATTTATTAATCGTTGATGAGACACTTTCAGATACAAAGGGACTTGAATGTATTGAAAAAATTATAATGAATAATCCATTTCTTAACACTGCGGCAATCAGTTCCCTTTCTTCAAAGGATTTTCATGAGGAGAGCGAAGGGTTTGGCGTTTTAATGCAGATTCCTGTTAATCCAGGCTCTGAAGATGGGGAAAAAATGTTGGATTATTTGAATAAAATTTTAAAATTAACAAACCGGGATTTATAAAGCCAGATATAAAAACTGACTATAGATACCAGGCATAAATAAAGGACAAACTGATGATAATAAGCGTTGCAAGTGGAAAGGGTGGTACGGGTAAAACTACAATAGCCACAAATCTTGCTTTTTCCCTTGGCAAAGGTGTAAAAGTTTTAGATTGTGATGTGGAAGAGCCAAATGCTCACCTTTTTTTACACCCGCAAATTGAAAAAACAGAATCGATTTCGACTCCGATTCCAGTAATTGATGAAGATAAATGCACTTATTGTAATAAATGTGTTGAAATATGCAGGTATAACTCAATTGCAATTATTGGTAAAACAATTCTTACTTTTCCTGAGTTGTGCCATAGCTGTGGCGGATGTATGGCAGTATGTCCGGAAGATGCTATAACTGAAACCGGTCGTGAGCTTGGTGTGGTTGAGCTTGGCAAATCGGGCAATATTGATTTTATACATGGTAAACTACGGGTTGGAGAAGCCATGTCTCCTCCATTAATTAATGAGGTTCGTTCCTATATAGAACCTGACAGTATTAATATTATTGATGCACCCCCAGGGACATCCTGCCCTGTAATTGCTGCAATGAAAAATACAGACTTTGTTTTAATGGTAACAGAGCCTACTCCTTTTGGGTTGCATGATCTACAACTTGCTGTAGAAGCGGTGAAGCTTATTGATATCCCATGCGGACTTGTAATTAATCGTTCAGATATTGGCAATAACGATGTAAGAGCCTATGCTGACAAAGAAAATCTTCCTATTCTTCTTGAAATACCTTTTGACCGTAAGATTGCAGAGGTGTATTCAAAAGGTTATTTAATTGTTGAAAAAATGCCGGAATACAAAGAAAAATTTCTTGAATTATATAACTCAATTGAAAATATAGTAGGAAAAGCTTGATAAAAAAAGGACAAAATAAATGAAAGAACTTGTTATATTGAGCGGTAAAGGGGGTACTGGTAAAACCAGCCTTACAGCAGCCTTTGCAGCGGTTTCTAAAAAAAGTATTTTATGCGATGCTGATGTTGATGCAGCAGATCTTCATCTTTTGATGTCCCCGACAATCAAACAGAAAACTGATTTTAAAGGCGGGGGTCTGGCCAATATTAACCCTGAGAAATGCACAGAATGTGGTCAATGTATCGAACTTTGCAGGTTTGATGCTATCAGTGATGACTTTGTGGTTGATAAAATTGATTGTGAAGGATGTGGAGTTTGTGTTGACCTGTGTCCTGAACAGGCAATTGATTTTCCAATTCAAACCTGTGGAGAGTGGTATATTTCCGATACAAGGTTTGGCCCTATGGTCCATGCAAGACTCGGTATTGCAGAAGAGAATTCCGGAAAACTTGTTGCCCTTGTAAGGCAGGAAGCAAGGAAGTTTGCAGAGGAGCAAAATATTGATTTAATTTTAACAGATGGCCCTCCCGGAGTCGGGTGCCCTGTTATTGCATCTATTGGCGGAGCAACAGCGTTGCTGATTGTCACTGAGCCAACAGTCTCTGGAATCCATGACATGACAAGAGCATTGGAACTTGCAGAGTTTTTTAAAGTTCCTGCCATGGTATTGGTAAATAAATATGATTTAAATCCTGATCAGACAGATGCCATTGAAAAGGTGGTTACAAGTAAAAATTTGACATTTTTAGGTAAAATACCTTTTAATCCTGCTTTTACAAAAGCAATGGTTCAGGCAAAAACTATTTTGGAATATGATGAAAAATCAGATATCAGCCGTGAAGTAAAAGAGATGTGGAATAAAATCATGGCATCATCTGAAATGAACACTGATAATTAAAAATTAAGATACATAAGAATTCAGGTAAATAATATTAATTTTTTAAGGAGAGTAAGATTTATGAAAAACGGAAGAATAGCAGTCCCGTCAAATGGTGCAGGTGGTATAGACGGTACAAGAGCGGGACATTTTGGACATTGCGATACTTTTACTTTTATTGATGTTGAAGATGGTGAAATTAAAGAAGTTACAACTTTGCAGAACGAAGGGCATGCTCAGGGTGGGTGTATGGTTCCTGTTAATTTTCTGGCAGATAATAATGTAAAAGCCTTAATCGTTGGTGGTATCGGGATGCGGCCTTTGATGGGGTTTAAACAGGTTGGAATAGATGTATTCCATGATGATCAAAGACCTGACATAAAGCCTGTTGTAGAAGATTTAATAGCCGGTAAATTAACTGAAATTCAAAATGATCAGGTTTGCGGCGGCGGCAACGGTGGCCAGCCAAATTTACCATAAAGGAGAATATTTATGAAAATAGCACTTACATCTCAGGGAAAGGATCTTGACTCAGACATGGATCCTAAGTTTGGAAGAGCAGCATATATACTGATAGTTGATACAGAGACTCTTGAATTTGAGGCTCTGGATAATTCGGAAAATGTTAATTCATTTAGAGGAGCTGGTACACAGGCTGCTGCCATGGTAGGTAATAGTGGAGCCAAGGTTCTGTTAACAGGACATTGCGGCCCCAATGCTTTTAAAACTCTTGATGCAGCAGGAGTCAAAGTGGTAAATGATGTTATGGGCACAGTTAGAAGTGCAGTAAAAGAGTTTGATTATGACAAGGCAACATTCGCTCAAGGAGCAGATGCTGAATCGTATTCTTAAAAATAAGGTAATCAGACATTTTTTTAAATAAATAGAGCTGTTTTTTAAAGGCGGTTCTATTTAAGAGGTGCAAATGAGCACATATAAGATTCATCCTATAGTTATGGGCACCAAGGTTTTTGATAAAAGCATGATGACATATCAGCATGGTAATGGTGAACAATATACCATACCGATTTATTGCTGGTATATTGAAGGCAGTGAAGATAATGACAAAATAATACTTGTAGATACCGGAGAGATGAGTCCCATACAGTCTGAAGAAAGAGAAAAGGCTATTGGTGGTAAAATATACACCTTTGAACAAGGCCTTGACCAATGGGATTTAAAGCCTGAAGATATTGATATTATAATTCATACTCATCTTCATAATGATCATTGTGAAAATGATTATAAATGTATAAATGCAGATATCTATGTACATGAAAAGGAACTTGCAAGGATCCATGATCCCCATGCTTTGGATTATCGTTATCTTGAAGATTATATAGAAGATGTGGAAGAAAACGGGCAGATTAAAGTATTATCAGAAGATAGAGAAATAGTGTCTGGTATAAAATGTATGCATACGCCTGTTCATACAGATGGTGGTATGTCAATAATAATTGATACTTTGGAAGGTTTGGCAGTTATAACAGGGTTTTGTGTTGTTAATGAAAATTTCAATCCTCCCATTGAGATCAAAGCAATGGAAATGGAAGTAATCCCGCCTGGTACCCATGTAAATGTTTATGAATCCTATGACATAATGTTGAAGATTAAGGAGATGGCAGATATTTTGTTGCCATTACATGAACCTGAATTTGCATCAGTGGACACCATTGGGTGATAAGTATAATAACAAAAGGTTATGATTTTTAAAATTAATTAAATTATTAAAGGAGAATATAGATGAAGATAGTTGTGAGCTCAACAGGCGACAATTTGGATTCTCAGATTGATCCTCGCTTTGGCAGATGTAGTTTCTTTTTAATTGTTGAAACAGATGATATGAGTTTTGAGTCTTTTAATAACGAAAGTGTTGCCCTGGGTGGTGGAGCAGGCGTACAGTCAGCAAGTTTTGTTGCTTCAAAAGAGGCTGAAGCTGTATTAACAGGCAATTGTGGTCCCAAAGCAATGGATGTTTTTACCAAAGCTAATATTGAAGTTTTTACAGGTTTCGCAGGCAGAGTTAAGGATGCAATTGAAAAGTTTAAAGCCGGTGGGCAAAAACCAACAACAGAGGCGACCGTAGGAGAGAAAGCAGGAGTTAGTGGTGATTCCACTGGTGGCTCAGCAGGTGCTAATATCCAACCTCAGACTATGGGTCAGGGCATGGGTTCTGGTCGCGGCATGGGAGGTGGCGGACGATGTATGGACGGTTCTGGTCGAGGCATGGGAATGGGCGGTGGCAGAGGCATGGGTGGTGGTCGCGGTATGGGCATGGGTGGTGGCATGGGTTCCGGTGGAGGTAAAAGCACTGGCAGTAATGTCCAGGCCCCTATACCTGAATCCAACATAAGTGCTCAGGATCAGTCCAAAGATACAATCACTGTAAATGCAAATATCGAAATAACTGTAGAATCACTTCAGGCAATTGTAAGTAATGCAAAAACAATAGCAAGTCAAAATGGAGAGAACCCAACTCGCGTTGATACCGCGGACAAAGTTAGTGAAATAATTTCATGTTTTCTTAACGAAAAAGATTTTGAAAGTTATGCAACTAATATTGATAATTATTAGATTGTAAAATTAGGGTTAAAAAAATTCAGGAGAATAAAATGACAAAAATTGCAATGATGCGTTGTGAAAAAAATGAAAACAGGTGCCCTTTAACAGGAGATTTTACGTCTTTAGCGAAAACAGTGCAGGGATTTGAAAAGTATAATGAATGTGATCTTACAGGGGTCTTTACATGTCGCTGTCCAGGAGACAATGCAGTAGGGCTTGCTAAAATTCTTAAGTCAAAAGGTGCTGAAGCAATTCATTTTGTTACTTGTGCTTTTTCAACAAAAACAGATGATGGCTGGGATGCCACAGATGGTGGTTTCTGCGATCACCTTGACGAGATTGCTGAAAAAGTTCATCAGGCAACTGGTCTGCCCTGTGTTCTTGGAACAGCTCATCTTCCCAAAGGATATACCCCAAAAGTTTTGGATTAAGAGGACAATTTATGAAAAAAAAAGTTCAGGCAGTAATTGAAAAAATTCGACCAATGCTGCAAAAGGATGGTGGAGATGTTGAACTTGTTGACGTTGATGATAAAGGAGTTGTGAAAGTCCGCTTAACTGGTGCCTGTGCAGGCTGTGCCATGTCTCAGATTACATTAAAGCTGGGGATTGAAAAGGTTCTGTTAAACGAGATCCCGGAAGTTACAAAAGTTGAGGATGTTAGATAAAAATATCAGGTAACAATATTGGAAGAAATTTATTAGTCGATTAAAACAGAACAATTTGTTATAGAATTCAATATTATTGCTAAATATGAACATAGGAGAAGTCAAATGGAACTTACTGATATTGCTTCATTGGAAAAATGGGAAGAATTTGAAAAAGAGATACATAATCAATCTGGCATGAATGCGTGTGTTTATAATAATCAAGGTAATCGTGTTACTTCTTATTTGGCCTTTGCAAACGAGATATGCCCTACAATTAAATCATTTCCTGAAGGAATTGCTGCCATATGTGCGATGGTAAATCAACACTTTGGTGCAGAGCTTGCCAGGACAAAAAAACCACTTATTGATGAATGTGATGCAGGGTTTGTTAAATTTGCTGTTCCTATTTTACTTAAAGGAGAGTTTTTAGGTACTGTGGGTGGCTGTGGTCACCTTCTTCCCGATTCTGAGGTTGAAACTTTTTTAATTGAAAAAGCTATTGGAAAAGATGACCTTGGATTGGAAGCTAAAATGGATACAGTAAAAAGAGTCTCTGAAGAAGAAGTAAAAGAATCGCTCAGTTTTGTTCAAACATATCTTGATAATTTGATATCTGAGTAGCCTGAAATACTAATTGCGCATGGTGGTAAAATGAAAACCCCTATTGTTGTAACAGCTTTTGGAACGACTGACGAAGCGTTTAAAACCTATGGATGCATGGATAAGGTATTCAAAGAAGAGTTTACTGATCAACCTGTTATCTGGACATATTCCTCAAGGTTTGTGAGAGCTAAAAGAGAACAGGAAAATAATCATGATATAAAAGATCCCCTGGAAGTTTTAATACAATTAAAAAAAGACGGGCATGAATGGGCTGTGGTTCAATCCCTTCATATTATCTGGGGACATGAGTTTCAGCGGCTTGTCACAGAAGCTTTAAAACTGGACATTCGAATCTCTATTGGTTCGCCTTTATTAACTTCTGTCCAGGATTATGAGGAGGTTGCTGATGCTGTGGGTTCACTGATTCCGAAATCAGAGGACAAAGCCGCTGTTTTTGTGGGACATGGGACTGATCACCCTGCATGGACATCCTATCCGGTTTTTGAAAAATTTTTAAGAAATAAGTATGGTTTAAGAATTTTTACAGGAGTTCTTGAAGGTTATCCTGATATGGATGAAACAATAGCAAAAGTTAAAAAACAAGGCTTTAGAAAAGTTAGGATAATTCCTTTGATGCTTGTAGCCGGCATCCATTTTAAACAGGACCTGACAAAGAGAGATGATTCCTGGCAAAAAACATTTGAGAGGAACGGCATTAAGGTAGATGTGGTGAATCACGGCCTGGGAGAACTTGACAAAATTAATAATATATTTGTAAGACATATCTCAGAAGCCATTGATGCAATCCCTTAAGATACAAATTCTTAAATAACAGATGATATTTCAGATTCAAGGCTTTGAAATATTTTTTCTAGACATTTTTTCCACGCATTAATAAGGTTGTCAGAGGAAAAATCATTAAATTTTATTTTGGAATACAAATCCTTTTCCACAATAGTTTTATCTGCTGCATTATATTTTTTAAGACTGAATCTGATTTTGATGATTGCATATGATGTGGTGTGCTCTGTACGATCACAATATATTTCAAGTATTTTTCCTTTAAGAATAAGATCAGAAGAAGATGCTTGAGATTTTGTTGACACGGTTTTAAATATTTCAGAATTATTAAGCCACTTTGCACATATGGACTGTATCATTTTTTCTGGAGGGAAGAAGAATCTGTTGTAATAATCTTTAACAAATTGGTTTTTCTTTTTGTAAATAAATTTATTTCCTCTGAATTCCGGTGTTGAAGTGAATTGCATCAAAATGAGTTCAGAAGAGAGTGGCTGATGCTTTTTTGATCCCTTGTGATTCTCTATTTCATTAAAAGCATAATAGGTTTTTTCAGGTTCTGTCTTATTAAGGTTGATGAGGTTGCAACCCGAAAAAAAGAATAAAATATATATACTTATAAGGGATAGAAATATTTGATAAGTTGTTTTGCGTTTTTCCATTGTTTTGCACCTTATTTAGTATGTTTTAGTCTGTTGTGTTTGGTGGTGAACTGTAAATAATTGAGCCGGGATAAGTTTTAAGATCTTCGCTCAGCTCTTCAAGATTGGCAGACATCTTTTTTAGATGATCAAACATGATCTCAAGGTCATGCTTTCTAAAATATACAGTTTCATTAACCTGTTTGCATGCTTCTTTAAATTGCTTTACAGCTGGAGAAACACCGGAAAGAGAGTTATCAAGATTCTGAATCAATGTTTTTGTGTCTTTTGCAACTATTTTAACATCTTTGCCAGCTTGTTCAAGATCATTTAAAAATCCCGATAAAGGCTTTTCTGCATTATTAACAATTCTGCCTGCATTCTGAACAAGGGTTAATGTGCTGTCAAGTATTTGTTCAGTATGCATATTACTAATTTTGGTGTCCAGGGTTTTTAAAAGAGTTGCAAGATCATTTGCAAGAGAATGAAATTGTATAGATTCAATCCCTTCAACAATTCTGCTTATGGAGTCTGTAAGTCTTGTAATAGTACTGGTAGTAGAAGGAATATAAGGATTTTCCGGCTCCCATGATATTGAGGGATCAGAAAGTTTAGACTTTTCAATGTAATCTGCTTCAATGTATGCAGCACCGGTTAACCCCTGCATCCCTAATTTGACTCGCAAGCCCTGTTTAACTATCTCTTCAATCCCCTTTTTTGATTTGGCGAACATTGCATTATTATTAATGGAGAAAAGAACAAGGATATACTGGCTGTCTTGATCGTATGTGTTTGCACTGCTTTCTATAGATTCAACAGAACCTATATCCATGCCCTTATACTTTACGCTTGATCCAATATTAAGCCCTTGTACAGATTCATCAAAATATGTTTCGCAATAGAACTTTTTGTCGAAGAATTCGCCAGCCCCAAAAATTATCAGTCCTGTTATCAGGATAAATGTTGCTGTTATCACAAATACGCCAATTTTAAAAAATTTACTGTTATCATTCATTTTGTTCAGTCTGCCAGCCTGTTAAAAAATGTAAAAACTTTTTTATTGTCTTTGTTTTTTTTAAGGTCAAAAGGGTTCCCTTGAGCAATTATACCCTTTGTATCCTTATCAAGCATTATGATCCTTTGACCTGTATCAAATATACTTTCAAGCTCATGGGTTACCATGATAAATGTAATTCCAAGATTTTCTGCGAGATTTAATATTAATTTGTCTAATTGTGCAGCAGTAACAGGGTCAAGCCCTGCTGAGGGTTCATCCAAAAAGATAATTTCAGGGTCAAGAGCCATGGCTCTTGCTATTGCAGCACGTTTTCTCATTCCGCCGCTGATTTGATCAGGCATTAACATGGAAGCATCTTTAAGCCCGACAAGGCTTAATTTCATATAAGCGATCAAATTCATTGTCTCAGCGTCAAGGGATGTATGTGTGATAAGCGGGAGTTTAACATTTTCAAGCAGGTTCATTGATCCAAAAAGCGCTCCATTTTGAAACATTACACCAATATTTTTTAAAATCGCAACTTTATCTTGACCCTGGCTGGTATAGATATCTTTTTTATTTATCAGTATGTTCCCTGCAAAGGGACTTAAAAGCCCTGTCATGATTTTTAAAAGAGTGCTTTTCCCGCATCCTGACCCGCCAAGGATTATAAAAATTTCTCCTTTTTTCACAGTAAATGAAACATCTTGAAGAATGAGTATATCTTTATACCCTGCGGTTAAGTTTTCTACATCTATTATGTTGGTTTTGTTTTTTTCTCTGTTCATATATTAAAAATGTAAAATATTATTGAAAAAACTGCATCAGCCAAAGCAATAATAATTATTGAATTGACCACAGCCTGAGTTGTAGCAACGCCAACTCCGCTTGGACCGGATTGGGTCCGCAAACCTTTAAAACATCCGGTTGAGGCAATTAAAATTCCAAAAACCAATGCTTTTATCAACCCACCAGTTAAATCCATGACTGAAACCTGACCTACTACCTGGGCATAGTAGGCAGAAATTGGATGCCCAAGTGATACAAGGACAATAGCACCGCCAAGGATACCAACAAGATTAGCAAAGAGGACTAATAAAGGTGTTACTAACGCTGCAGCAAATATTCTTGGTAAAGCCAGAAAATGAACAGGATCAATTCCCATGGTTTTTAACGCATCAATTTCTTCGTTTATCTTCATTGTACCGATTTCAGCGGCAAAGGCTGAACTTGATCGGCCTGCAAGGACAATGGCGGTCATAAGAGGGCCAAGCTCTCTTGTAACAGATAGGCCGATAAGATTTGCAACATATATTTCAGCCCCAAACATGCGCATGGGCATGGCAGCCTGAAAAGCCATAACAAGTCCTACAATAAAACTAATAAGTGCAACAATAAAAAGCGCATCAACTCCTGTTTTTTCAAAGACTAAAAAAAATTCTTTCCATCTAAAGGAGGCAGGCCTGAGTATAGTTTTAAAAAATGCTACAATAATTTCTCCTGTAAATGATATAGCAGCTGAAAGCTCATCGAAAAAAGAGAAAGTGCTTTTACCTGTTGCTGTAATAAAATCATCTGGTTTTTTACGGACAATGATTTTTTTAGAGCTGATAAAGTTTTTCCTGCAAAGATTGAGGGTCTGTTCATGTTTTAGGCCAGTATTGGCAAATTTTACATAACAATCCTCAAGGGGTTGTTGTAATATCATGTCTTCAAGGTATAACAGCAGAGAAGCGCCGGCAAAATCAATTGTCAGTATTCGGGACAGGTCAAAAACTACATTTTTATATGAGTTTTTTAAGACAAATTGTTTTGCTTTGTCCCAGTTTTTTGAAACACCCTCAGCATCAAGATTACCCGTAAATGAAAAAACAGTCTCTGAGTTGTTTTCTGATATTGAAATCTTAAGTTTTGTACTCTTCATTAAATTGACTCTATCAGAGAGTCCCATAAGTTTAAAGGGGAAAATTAATTGTTTCTTTTTTATAAGTTTTTATTAATTCACATAAGATTTTTCTTGTTATTTCTATTTAATTGCGGTATTGAATGGTGGACAAAAAAATGAATTATATTCAAAATGTGAAGAGGATGATATGGGAATAATAGAACGCAAAAAAAGAGAGAAAGAATCGAGGCGACTTCAGATACTTGAGGCTGCGAAAGAAGTTTTTTCTTCAAAGGGATACAACGCGGCGACTATGGAAGAAATCGCAGATGCTGCTGAGCTGAGCCCGGGGACTTTATATATTTATTTTAAAAATAAAGAAGAGCTTCATACTTTTCTTTCAATTGATATGCTGAAACATATAGCAGAGGATATCGAAGCTGTAGCGCAAAATGATGAGTTACCTGGAATGAAACTGGACAATTTGCGTGATGTTTTTATTGCAGTTTATGAGCAGGATCCAATGATTTTAATAAGTCTTTTTCATCTTCAGGCAGGGGAGACTTTAAAAAATTTATCTGAAGAAGTCTTGGAAACATTGACATTTACATCTGGAAAAGCTCTTAGTGCTATTACATCTATAATTAATGAGGGTATTAAAAAAGGGGATTTTATGGACCATCATCCAGTTGCCTTGGCAGATGTCCTTTGGTCTCTTTTTTCCGGTGTGGTTCTGTGGGTTGATAGCAAACGATTGCTTAATAACCAGAAGGATTTTGTAAAATCGACTTTAACAACTGCTTTTAGCATGGCTAAAAAAGGTTTAAAAAAGGACTGATTTTATTTGCACAGTCGATGTATTGTCTGAGCATGCCAGTCACCTCGTCCTGAAAAGGTTGGTATGCTTTTTTCTTTAAGGTAAGCAGCAATGGTTGCGAATGTTGCTCTATCCTTTCGCATTGTCTTGATAATGTCAAGCACTTCATCTTTTGTATATCTTGTGCCGGAAGCATAACTTGTGGTGACAACAGGTTTCCCATGGGACTGCCCTTGTATCCCATGTGGAAGGTTGTTACCGGTAAGAAAATCAGAGATATTTTTTATAAGCGTTGTTGTCGCATTGTTTTTTTCGATCTCTGATTCCACAAGTAGTTCCTGAATATCCACAGCTTTTTCAATGTTAACAGCTATTGTCGATATATTTTCATTCAGGATTTTTGTAAGTTCCTCATTCTGTGGTAAATTATTAAAGCTGGCATTGCGCCTGTCTTTTAAATGCCTTCGTTCAGATTTAGAGCTGTAATAGCTGTCCATGGATTTTCTTGTTTTAGAGCTTTTTTGTTTAGAAGTTCTTAGACTTTTTAGAAAATCACTCATAATAAAATCTCCTTCTTATAAATAAATTTACCAATATGTTTAGAACCCGGTTATACTGCCGAGGTTTTATTTACGAAATAATTGGAATACCTGTAAAATATATTATATTAATTAAAATGAGAAGTCAAGTGCGAACGAATTAATTTGACGAAAAATAATTATTGTTTTTAGACGAGTTGTGTAATCTCTTTTTTAATGCAAAAGTAGATTTCTTCATCACTACCATAAATGTCCACAACATCTTTGTGGTTTATAAGCTTTTCAATAACAAAAGCTGTGACATATAAGCTTGCGATATTAGGGTTTGAAACAAGCCCTCTTAGTGGCGCGATTTGATAATCGATGTCAAAGTCTTCTGCATTGCATAAAGCTAAAAGACATTTTTCAAGTTGTTCCTGAATTGAGCTCTTGCTGACAGTCTCAATAAGACCCTGTTCGATAAGTTTCATTGAGATTTTATTGCTAAATACATCAGTATTATTTCTTATGGCAGTGATAATCTGAAAACGTTCACGTTCTTTTGAAGACTCTATTTTTGAAAGGAGTTTTGTTTCTCTGTCTCCCACCCGAAATATTTTACCCATATGTATATCCTTAAATATTCACTATTAAAGTAACTATACACAATACATCAGGAATGTATATATTTGCAAGATAAATTTCATAAATCTTCAATAATAATTTGAGGCGAGTTATGTTTAAATTTATTAATTTTGATTTTAAATACAATTTTGTTGAAAAAAGTTGGCAAATTTTCTAAAGTTTGTACATTGAATTGAAGAGCTTCTATTCCGTTTTTAATATTGCCCGGAACTGCAATGTCCTTATCAGCATTTACAAGAATCATTTTTCGATGATTCCTTCCAATAATGATAGACGAAGCGACTTTAACATTGTTACATGAAAACAAGGGTTCAGGGTTATCTGTCCCAAAAGGTCTAAGCTTGTTTAATCCTTTTGCCAGTTTATAAGTTATCTCATCAAGTGTGATTTTAAGGTCAATTGTAATCAAGTTTCTGAAATCAGATATGGAAAAATTTGAATCTATATAGGCTTCCATACTTTGTGTAAATTTTTCAATATTATTTTTTTTGATTGTGACCCCTGCTGCCATGGAATGCCCGCCAAATTTTTCAAGCAGAAGAGCATGCTGTGAAAGGACATCATGAATATTGATTGATTTTATACTTCTGCATGATCCTACAAATGGATCATTAAGCGCACTCATCAAAATCACAGGCTTTGAATATTTTCTAACAAGCCTTGAAGCAGCAATCCCAAGCACGCTGGGGTTCCATTTTTTATCCCATAGTATCAGGATGTTTTTGTCTAAAAGGGTTTTGTTTTTTTCAATTTTATTGTTAATGTCATTGACGATTTCATGTTCAATTTTTTGTCTTTTCTGGTTAAGGTCATCCAGAATTGCACTGGTTTTCAAAGATAACACTTTCTGGTTCGATGTTAAATGATTAACACATATTCTGGCATGGGAAAGTCTGCCTGCTGCATTGATTCTCGGAATGAGCCTGAATCCAATATCATCTGAATCCATACTCTCAAGACGTATTCTACTGACATCAGCAAGAGTCTTAAGGCCGATCCGTTTCCCTTGTTTAATCACCTTAATCCCATGTATGCTGAGAATTCTGTTCTCTGCTTTTAATGGAACCATATCCCCTATTGTTCCTAAAGCTACAAGATCGCAATAATCAAGAAGGTTCGGTTCGGCAAGTTCTGCCCAGAAGCCCACGGTGCGCAGGTATTTCCTCAGCGCCATCAATAGATAAAATGCAACCCCGACACCTGCAAGATGACTCAAACCTGAAAAACAATCCTCTCTTTTCGGATTGATTAGTGCTGCGCAGGAAGGCATTGGATATGAGATTTCATGGTGATCAGTTATGATTATATCTATATCTTCTGTTTTTGCTTTCTTAACAGCTTCATGACTGCTTGATCCGCAATCCACAGTGACAATAAGATCAATGTTCTGTTCAACAGCCATGTCAATATGCATTTCCTGCATGCCATAACCCTCTTTTATTCTGTGAGGAACATACCATGAAACATTGGCATCAATATAATTTAGAAAGTCCACAATAAGAGAGGTTGACGTTACTCCATCGGCGTCAAAGTCTCCAAATATAAGAATTTTTTCTTTATTTTTTATGGCTGTCCATAAACGTTCAACAGCTTTTTGCATATCTTTTAAAACAAAAGGATCTTTAAGGTTTGAAAGGCTAGGATATAAAAATAATTCTGCCTGCTCTATGGTTTTGATCCCCCTCCTTACAAGGAGAGTAGCAATAATTTTGCTCAAATTAAACTTTGAACTAAGTTCATCTATTATTATTTTGTTCTTATTTTTGTCATCTATATTTTCATATATTAATTGTGTTTCCATTATTTTCCTTAATTTTCAAGCCTTACCTGTTGAGCATAGTAAGCAGCTCCAGTTCCGGAATCAGTCAATCTCGCTTCTATGAGGGCATTTATGCCACCTTTGTATCGCATCCAGTCGCCTTTGCGGTAAATTATAATATCTGGATGTAGATTTTTATCAAATTTGGTTTTAACTTCCAGTTGTCCAAGCGATGAAACCAGGAAGGTTTTTTTATTAAAATCAATTTTTTTAATATGTAAAGATGCCGGGTTAATGGTAATAACAGGTAAATCGGTTTGTTCTTCAGGCATAATTTGGGAGTGGTTATAATCCTTATTAATCAAACTTAAAAGGCGTATGGGGAATATTGGGTTTTTTTCAGGTTCTGATGTTAAAGTATTAACAAGAGAAAACAGACCGGACTCATGTTCAGTCCCATTTCCAAAAGCTATTTCCTTTTTCCCGGCAAAGACAAAACCCTTTTCTTGAAATGTATCAAAAGAAACGCCGCCGTCTAACTCAGGAAAGCTTAATCTAAAGCACTCTTCTCTCTTGGGAAAAGAAAAAGGAGTGTTAAGTCTTTGGTTCAACTCTTTTGCTATTGAGAAATCAGATCTGCATCCTTTGGGTGGAGTAAAAACTTTTTTTGCATATTGAAGATAATCGTGCATACAGGAACCCATCACATCATCTTCTTCCCACATAAGGGCGCAGGGTAGAATCAGGTCAGCTGTGGCAGCCGTGTCAGTCATAAAAGCATCAACAACAATAGTGAACTCAATATTTTTTAATGTTTTAAAAAGGCGTTTACTGTCAGGAGCCTGGTTCACAACATTAGAGCAGTTTATCCAGACTGTTTTTATTTTTGGGTGGCATTGTTCAATTTCATCTGCAAGAACAGGCAGCAAAAGGGAATGGCAAGGTTTGTAACCTATCCAATCAAATTCGAGATTTCTTATTGATGATATACTAAAATATACTCCAGCCCCTGTATATCCAACATTGCCACTTAGCCACGACAGAGCATTAATATGTCTCACAGTTTCCATGCCGGTAAGGTGCCTTTGAATACCCCATCCAAGAATTGTACTTACTTTATCTTTTGCATATATACCAGCAAGAAATTTTATATTTTCGACAGATACACCGCATTGTTCTGAAAGGAAAGTAACAGACGACTGATTGACAAGATCAAAATATTTATCTTTACCTGTGCATCTGTCTATATATGATTGATCAAGGTTATTGTTTTCTAATAAACATTTAATAATTGCAATTCCAAGAAATCTGTCAGTCCCGGGATTGATCCTTATTAATTTGTCGGCATATTTATCATAATCGCCGCCTCCGGGCCAGATGGAAGTAACATGAATATTTTTTTCCCGCGCTTTACGTATAATCTGGCTTAGATGTATGGAAGACGAAGAAAAATCTTTTCCAAAATTTACAATATATGTTGAATTTAGTATATCAGTGATATTGTTATGATCCAAAGCACCAAAGTCATCAATACATGCCTGAATTCCAGTAGTATCGCATAACGAGCCATGGGTTTTTGTGCAACCCAAAGAGGTGAAAAAGTTGTCTGTTACTTTTTTTGTAACGCCCCTTGCTCCATGATCCTGAATGTGCAACATTTTTCTTGGGTCATCTTTTAAGGCAGTGCTGATTTTTTCAGAGCAAATATCCAAAGCTTTGTCCCAGGAAATTTTTTTAAAAGTTTTTCCTGACTTGAGCATGGGGCTTAAAATGCGGCTGGGACTTTTTAATCTATTTATATGTTTTTTTATTTTTGCGCATGTAAACCCTTTGGTAATCGGATGTTCAGGGTTGCCCATGACTTTAATATTTTTATGATTTTTAGTAATGATTAGTGAACATGAATCAGGGCAATCTTTTGTGCATGCAGTCAGCATATTAAGCCAGGTTTTTGTTTTTAAGTGCTGTATTAATAATTCAATCCTTTAATTTTTTAAAGCAATCATATCATTTTTCAAAATAATTATGTCAAAATATTTTTTTAAATTGCAGCTTCTTGAAAAGAAATGTTTGAATAATATAGCTGTTGAGTGTTATAGTTGCACAAAAGTTTGTATTAAGGGCATAATGAAAACAATTCAGAAAACATATATAGTTGACAGGACTAAGATAGGGTTTGTTAAATTTATTTTTGAGGCTTACGAAGGAATAGCTGTTGTGTCAACTGTTGATGCAAAAAAGAATTTAATAATGCTTTCTGTCGCTCCTGATTTAATGGAAGAATCTGATATGGTTGTCAATGATTTGAAAAAGGATTTTTTATTTGAGGAAGCACAATTTGATGAAGTATAAGGGGTTTGCATATATTTACACAATTGGTTGTCAGATGAATGTTTATGACTCAGAAAAGCTTTTGTCCGTCTTAAAATCAATAGGATATGAAGAGACAGAAGTTTTGGATAAGGCTGATATCGTAGTATGTAATACATGTACGATAAGGCATAAGGCACAGGAGAAAGCATACAGTTTTTTGGGCAGGCTCAGTAAACTTAAAAAAAAGAAGCCGCATCTTATTTCTGTGATAGCTGGCTGTGTTGCTCAACAGGATGGCGAAAAAGCTTTAAAACGACTGCCTGGTATAGATATCGTCCTTGGGACTCAGTCTTTTTCAAGATTTGCTCAATTGGTTGAACAGGTAAAGGGTGGGAGATCAAATATTGTAGATATTGAATCCAAGGAAACAATTTTTGAAGTAATGCCGGATTCTTCATGTAATAGCAAAAATGAAATTTCGAGGTTTGTTACAATAATGCAGGGATGTGAAAATTTTTGTACCTACTGTGTTGTACCTTATGTGCGTGGAAAAGAGAAAAGTAGAAAACCAGAGGCTATTATTCAGGAAATTGAGCTTCTTGCCGAGTATGGAATAAAAGAGGTTACTCTCCTTGGGCAGAATGTTAACTCCTATGGCATAAAAGAGAATGATATCTCTTTTGCAAAGCTTTTAAAAAAAGTAAATGCTGTTAGTTCTATTACAAGAATCAGATTTGCAACTTCTCATCCAAAAGATCTTTCTGATGAATTAATTTATGCTTTGCGTGATCTTGAAAAAGTTTGTTGTCACTTGCATTTGCCAGTACAATCAGGGTCTGATAGGATATTAAAAAGAATGAACAGAGGATATACAAAAGCAAGTTATCTTAAAAAAATTGCAAAGTTGAAAAAAGAATGCCCCAAAATAGCAATTTCAACTGATTTGATTACAGGCTTTCCATCAGAAACAAGAGAAGATTTTGATGAGACATTGAACTTAATGAAAGAGGTGGAGTTTGACAGTGTTTATGCTTTTTCTTATTCAGACAGGTCTATCACTCCTGCTATGAAATTTGATGGCAAAATAGAAGAAGAGGAAAAACGTGCAAGGCTGAATGAACTTTTTGCTTTCCAGGATTTTTATACAGATAAGAATAATAAAAAGCTTATTGGAAAAATAGAATCTGTGTTAGTGGAAGGTGCGAGCAAGAAGAGGATGAAAACTGTAAATGACACAGTAAATCAATCAGAAGGTGAAATAAATAATTTTAATGATACAATTCAGATGATGGGACGAACCGAATCAAATAAAATTGTTCATTTTGCAGGGAATAATATTGAGCCGGGTATGATTCTTGATCTTAAAATTGAGCAGGCGTATCCACATTCATTATGGGGTACTATGTAAGGAGTTTTAATACGATATGAACAAAGTCAATAATAATAAGATCGGCAGAAATGATCCTTGCCCGTGTGGCAGTGGAAAAAAATATAAAAAATGTTGTATGAATTCTACAAAAGATCCTGAAATTCTTAAGCATGAGTCCAAAAAACAAGAATATAAGAACAAATATAATATCATTTTAAAAGAACCTCATCAAATAGAAGGTATTAAAAAAAGTGGCAGACTTCTTTTATCCATACTTGAGAAAGT
This sequence comes from Desulfobacteraceae bacterium, assembly GCA_021107575.1. GTDB lineage: Bacteria > Desulfobacterota > Desulfobacteria > Desulfobacterales > Desulfobacteraceae > JAIOSM01. Next base: position 20,171 of record JAIOSM010000411.1, read on the forward strand.
CGAAAAAATGATAGAACCGGGGATTACAACTGATATGATTAATGATCTTGTGCATAAAGAGCACTTAAAAGCCGGAGCAATCCCTGCTCCGTTAAATTACAGAGGGTTTCCAAAAAGTGTCTGCACTTCTGTAAATGAAGTGATTTGTCATGGGATTCCAGGCGACCGAGTGTTAAAGGACCACGATATTATCAATGTTGATGTTACTCCTATTCTTAATAATTATTATGCCGATGCAAGCAAGACATTTTTTGTTGGCGCACCCTCAGAAGATGGCCAGAAGATTGTAAATATTGCAAGGGAATCATTAAAGAGAGGGATCAATGCTGTAAAACCCGATGCAACGCTTGGCGATATAGGCTTTGCTATACAGGATTATGCTGAATCTTTAGGTTGTTCTGTTGTTCGCGAGTTTATTGGACACGGTGTTGGAATTGATTTCCATGAACAACCCCAGGTACTTCATTACGGGGTTAGAGGAGAAGGAATAAAACTTGTTCCGGGCATGGTGTTTACTATTGAGCCCATGATTAATTTAGGTGCTAAGGAACTTCATATTTTAGATGATAACTGGACAGCAGTTACAAATGATAAATCTTTATCAGCTCAGTTTGAGCAAACCATACTTGTTACAGAGGATGGATATGAAAGCCTTACACCTTTTGAATTGTAAATGATGATATGCCAAACTTTATAAGTTTAATAATAAGTATTTTATTTTTTTCTTTTATGGCTGTCTCTTCGGTTCTGTTTTTTTTTGTTGCTCTGGCTATAAGAATTTTGACTTTTCCTTTTGATAAAAAACTTATTGCCTTAAATCTTTTTTCATCGTTCTGGGCATCTTGCTATCTTTGGTGTGTACCTACATGGTCAGTACAAAAATATGGTATGGAAAAAGTTAGTTTAAAGAAAAATTATATTGTGGTTTCAAATCATCAATCCCAGCTTGATATTTTTCTTGCATTTAACCTTTTTATCCCATTCCGGTGGATTTCCAAAAAAGCAGTTTTTCAGATACCTTTTATTGGATGGAATATGGTTTTGAATAAATATGTTGGGATTAAAAGAGGTGATAAAGAGAGTATTAAGAAAATGATGCTCCAGTGTGAATCAATTTTGGAGCAAGGCTGTTCATTATTTTTTTTCCCAGAAGGGACAAGATCAAGGACAGGGGAATTAAGAGCATTTAAACCCGGAGCTTTTATTCTTGCAAAAAAAATGAAAATAAATATTCTTCCTGTTATTATGGAGGGGACAAGGGATGTGCTTTCAAAGAACAGTGCTAAGCTTTCCTGGGTAAAGAAGATGAGTGTCAGAGTACTTGATGAAATAAGTTATAAAGAATTTGACGATAAGTCTCCCCAGGAAGCAGCAGATATGGTGCATGACTTGTTTATAGAAAATATAGGGAAGCATTGATTTGCCTGAATTGAAGAATCAGAGCGCTTCTAACAAAGGCGTTATGTTTTTGCTTTCAGCATATTTGTTATGGGGATTTGCTCCAGTATTCTGGAAAATGCTGGGGCATGTTTCTTCCTTTGAACTTGTGCTGCACAGAGCGATATGGTCATTTTTATTTTTAATACTTGTAATTTTTTCCCAGAGAAGAACAGGTGAAATAAAAGCGGTCTTCAGGCAAAAAAAAATTTTATTCAGCCTTTTTGGAACAATGCTTCTGCTTAGCTCTAACTGGTTTGTTTTTGTATGGGCTGTGAATAATGATCAAATTCTTCAAACAAGCCTTGGTTATTATATAAATCCTTTATTTTTTGTTTTTCTTGGCATGATTTTTTTAAATGAACACCTGAGAAAGCTTCAGGTTTTTGCACTGATTATTGCCTGTACAGGAGTTCTATATTTTTCAATATTTATTGGTACATTCCCGTGGATCGCTTTTATACTTGCAATATCTTTTGGCATTTACGGGCTTGTGCATAAGCGTATTGATGTCGGGGCTTTGCCAGGATTATGTGTCGAAACCATGTTGTTTTCTGTCCGGGCTTTTATATATCTTTTATGGTTAAATATAAGAGGGAATGGAGCTTTTTTAAATGTGAATCTTACAACCGATTTTCTTCTTGTCGGGACATGTGTGTTTACAGCCTTCCCTTTGCTTCTTTTTACAGCAGGTGCAAGGAGGACTACATTTTCAACTGTTGGGTTTATGCAGTATATTTCACCTTCCTGTTCATTTTTTTTAGCGATTTTTATTTATAATGAAGTTTTGTCTTTTGAAAAACTTATTACTTTTATTATGATATGGGTTGCTTTGCTGCTTTATACTATTGATTCAGTGAAATATCACAATAGCAATCATTAAAGCACAATCAGTAAGATTTGCTTTCAAGCTCAGGGAATTTAGCGATAAAAACAAGGGTTGCAAGTGGGAGAAATGCTGTGCAGAGCAATACAATTTCAAGACCATAGATATCCGCAAGCTTTCCAATAAATGGTGATACAGCACCACCAAGCCCATAGGCAAATCCCATCATTAAACTTGAAACCATTGAGCGGCCTTTTGGAGCAAGTTGTTGAGCCATGGCAACTCCAAGAGGCAGTGATGCTAATACGGAAAATCCTGCCAGAAATGCTCCCAGATAAACAAAATGTCCTGGAAGGTAAAGATAGAGCAGAAGTGCCGGTAACATAAGCGCGTGGGAAATAAAAAATATTTTTTTAAAACCAATTTTATCTGAAAGGAAGCCTCCAAGAAGCCCACTAAAAGTTCCGGCAAAAATAAACATGGCAACTATTAAACCAATGGACATCAGTCCATGACCCTTGTTTGATAGATATATGGGCATAAATGTTATAAAAGTCTGTCCTGTAACAGCTCTTAGAAACATTACAACCCAGATAAGGGAGATGGGTTTCATAACACCACCAAGAGTCTCTTTTAATGAGCCGATAAAGCCTGAGCTTTCAAGCTTTTCACTTATGGGAACAGGTATTGTTTTTATTAAGAATAAAAAAAGAACAAATCCAAAAATCATTGTATAGGGCATTTTTTCAAGCCCAAATTGTGTAACGTACCAGGCGATAAACACCGGACCCAATGCAAATGCCAGGGTACCACCTGTGTTAAATATGGAAAGGCTGAAACTTATTTTTGATCCACTGTAAAGCGGAATCATTCCTGTTGTTGGCGGGTGAAACATTGAAGAACCGATTGAACCAATTGAGAGAACAATAACCAGGACTATAAAGTTTGGGGCGACTCCTGAAAGCGGGATAAAGAATAATACCAAAAAAAGTCCGCAAAGCATGAAAAACCTTGTTTCATATCTGTCTGCCCAGTACCCTACACAAGGTTGGACTACAAAAGCCAGAAGACGGATTATTCCGGTCATGAGCCCAACCTGAGCCATTGAAAGTGAAAGCTTATCAACAAATTCCGGGATCAGAGGTGTGATAAAAGACGAGTACAAGTCCCCTGTGAAATGGACAAGCGTTAAAGCAAAAATAATCTTATAGTTCATAAGCTATGGTTAATTTGCTTTATCTTTGAGTAAAGAGGCAGGGCTTTTGGCTACGAGTCTGCATAATCTTGCCCTTCTTCTGACCACAGTTCAAGCCAGTTTGTATCCTCAAGTTCATTTGTATTTTCAGGTTTGCTTTCATCCTTATCTTCTGAATTATCAGCTTCGTGAGTTATCCCTACTTGTTCAAGATTGTCTTCAAAAATAGCTTTATAATAAGTTGCTTTATCTTCTCCTGCTTCATCATCAATATATTTCTGCATAGTTTTTATTGCAATATCAGCTGTTACTTTCAGATCAACAATTTCACCGTGATCAATCATAAAGGGGGATGTAAAACGATGACCTTTCTGAAAAAGTTTAATTAACCTGGCGTAAAGTTCAGGGGAATCTGTTTTGACAAAGCTGACAAAATTGTTAAGTCCTAAAAGAACAGCCTCCTTGTCTTCCTCTTTGGTTAAAACAATATCCATACCGACTTCAAGAGTCCTCAATCTTTTAAGAAAATCATGGATAAGATTTCCTTTGATCAAGTTACCATGCTGTGGCGCTATTACCTCGGGGAAAGGATCGAGTAGAGTAATTGTATCAACAGCATGTCTCAGTGCTACATTAGTTGGCATGTAGAGCTGTTGAAATAGTTTTATTCCGTCCCAGGCATCTTCTGTTGCATAAAGATCATTATTCTTTTGTGTGTTAACACCAGATAGTAAGTCTCCTGTAAAAAGCACTCTGCTTTCAAGATCATACACCATGGTAGCACCTTTAAAATGACAGAAAGGGATCGGTAGAAAATTCAGCTTCTGACCACTGTTTTTAACTCTGAGTCTGTTAGAGTCAAAACTCTCTATTGTAATAGCTCTGTTTTGCGGGATACCATACATTTCTACCAGTCGCCAGGTATCTACCGAAGTTACTACCTTGGCCTTTTTTGCAGTAGAGAGAAGTAGTGGAGTGTTGGATGCTACATCAGGATCCTGGTGACTCAGAAAGATCAGTTTTAAATTTTTTATGCCACCGATTTTTTCTCTGAAAAAAGTTAATAAGTCTGCCATATCAAGTTTTGTGCCCGGATCAAATACCATATTTGAAATGTGCTTGCCATTTGCTTCAAATTTTTTCAGATAGATGTTTCTATGCAGGTCTTTTTCCTTACTTCGCAGCAGAAAGAAATTCTTTCCGATTTCAGATATTATATGGTCCATATTTACTCCTCGTAATATAAAGATATTATTAGATAAACTATAGCCTGAGTGCAATATAGTATAGCAATTTCAGGGTCCCAGTTTTATTCAATTTGAAATATAATCATGTTTTGTAATGTAAGAACTTGATCTATGTCAAGAAATATATAAATAATCTTTAAAAAGTGAAATATGTGCCTGTCCCATGATATAAACACTATAAATTTAAGAGCTAACAGCTTTATCTTTGAGTAATGAAATCTGTTTTTTGTAATCAGGTGCATTAAATATATATGAACCTGCTACAAAAGAGGTCGCACCAGCCTTGGCAATAGTTTGAATTGTGTTTTCGTTTATCCCGCCGTCGACCTGTATAATAAGATCAGGGTTTTTTTGCTTTTTCAGGAATGCAAGCTTTTCAACTTTTTTAATACTTGATTCTATGAATTTTTGACCTCCAAAACCAGGGTTAACACTCATCACAAGAACAAAATCTATCTCATCCATGATCCATTCTACAGCTTCAGTCGGAGTGGCAGGGTTCAATGCAACCCCGGCCCTAACATTTGCATTTTTGATCATCTGGATTGTTCGGTGAAGATGGGTGCATGCCTCAGCATGGACAGAAATCAGATCTGCGCCGGCTTTTATAAAATCAGGTATTATAAGCTCAGGGGTTTCAATCATTAAATGGACATCCAGGGGTAAATTGGTTGCCTTTTTTGATGCCTTAACAATTATTGGACCATAGGTTATGTTTGGTACAAATTGTCCATCCATGACATCTATATGTATCCAGTCAGCTCCGCCATTTTCCACGTCTTTTATTTCTTGTCCAAGAATTGTGAAATCAGCAGACAGGATTGATGGTGCGATTATAGTCATAGTTATTCTCCTGAGTTGTTTCCTGTTTTCCAGGGATTAATTATTTGTGTTTTAACAAGTTCGTTATCAATAAATATTTTTACTTTAGTTTTAATGCCACCGGGAACCAGAGCATATATATTGTCAGACCCGGAAGCATATTTGTCTACAAGGTTGAATTCAATTCCATAAAGATCTGCAGTTATTCTTACATGCTTTTTAAGAAATCCAGGTTTAAGCAAGTAATTAACCACAACTACTCTTTCCAGAGTAACAGGATCCAGAAACTGGCCTGGTTTTTTTCTGTTTACAACAAGTGATATCTTAGTCTTCTCTGTTACAATACTACCTGGTGCAGGGGTTTGTTTAATAATCACATTTTGAGGTAAAGTTATTAAATTATCTGACCCAATGGAGGATATAGTAAGATTCTTATTATTAATTATGTTTTTTGCATCTTTAAGAAAGGTGGCATAAAGATCAGGCATGGCATATTTTTCTAGTTTGCCTCCTTTGCTTATAAGAAGATTGATTTTAGAATCACGCTCCTGTTGCATGTATGCGTGGGGATATTGAGAAATTATTTTATCTTTTGCAATATTATCTGAATATGTTTTTGAAATAAAACCTGTTTTAAATTCATTTTCTTCAATTAGAATTTTTGCATCTTTTATCAACATATGCCGCAAATCCGGCACGCTGGCATGTTTTTTTCCTTTTGAGATATAAATAACAACATCCCTGCCTTTTTTAATAACCGCACCTGGTGATGGATCTTGCGATATTACATGGTATCTGAGGCAGGTCCTGTGATATTCAGTGCCATATAGTTTTGGGTTTAAACCGAGTGCAGTGAGAGTTTCTAAAACATATATGACATTTTTTCCTTTTAGATCAGGCAGGACAACTTCTTCTGAATTCGAGGCAACAAGTACAACAGCAATATATGTTCCTACGGCTGTAGCTGCAAAGGCAGAAATGAAAATAAGAAAATATTTTATAAAGGGCTTCATTTTCTCTTTCTCTTATTTCTTTTTTATTAAACGTGCCACAAAAAAACCATCCATAAAGGGAGCATGGGGAAAGCTCTTAAAAAATCCCTGAGTAGTGAAGAAGGCACTGTCGAGTGAAGATCTTTGCTCCCCGGAAGTTTGATTTTTTAAGTTTTTGTCAATTATAAAGCCATTGTTTTGTTTAATAAAGTCATTAATCACATGTTCGTTTTCTTCAACCTCGGATGAGCATACTGAGAATAGAAGCATACCTCCTGGTTTTACAAATTGAGCAGCTTTGCCAAGCAGTCTTTTCTGCTTTGCGGCAAGCCTTTTAATATCCTTATGGGTTTTGTTCCATTTCCCGTCGGGGTTTCGTCTTAACACACCAAGTCCTGTGCATGGAGCATCAACAATTACTTTGTCAAAATTATTGTTAAAGGATTTATCATTATATTTTAGAATATTTGTCTGTTTTATTTCAACTATTTTTATAGAGAGTCTTTTTATTTCTTCTCCAAGGTTTGCAAGTCTTTTGCTGCTTGTGTCTGTAGCAATAATTCGTCCTTTATTCTCCATTAGCTGGGCGGCATGGGCAGTTTTGCCGCCATTTCCGGCACAAACGTCAAGTATGGTTTCATTCGGTTTTGGGTCAAGCAGTATGGTTGTGATTTGTGCAGCCTCGTCCTGAACTTGAAATAAGCCTTTTTTAAAACTATCAGTTTCATGTATCGGTTTCAAAGGGTTTGTAAAAGATATTCCACTTTTTACATATTTTGTAAAACATGCATTCTTTACATCTTTCTCAATGAGATTGAAAAGGCTTTCTCTGTCAGTTTTCAGTGTATTTGTTCTGATTGTAATTAAAGGGACAGTGTTTATTACATCGCAGAATTTTAAACATTCCTTAAAACCATATTGTTTAATCCATTTTTTAGAAAGCCATAAAGGCATAGATTTGTCTATAGATAGAAATAAGGCAGGATCTGATGTTTTGTCAGGCAGGTTAATTTGAGGATATTGTATAGAAACTTTTCTTAATACTGCATTGGTGAAGTTTGCAGCGCCTCTGCCTGCTTCAGCTTTAACAATATTTACTGCTGTATTAACAGCAGCTGATACAGGGATTTTATCCATGAACATTATTTGGAAAAGAGCAATTCTTATTGCCCAGATAACAATAGTATCCAGCTCTTCTATTTTTTTGTTTGAAAACGGTTTAATTGTCCAGTCAAGTTTTGCTTTCCATCTTAAAGTTCCGAAAATTATCGAATTTGCAAGAGCTCTGTCTTTTTTTGAAAGCTTTCCAAGGTTCTGTGAAAATTTACTAAGACTTTCATCCAGTACAACTTTATTTGCTTCTGAATCAATCAGAACAGTATGTGCAATATGGCGGGATTCAGGAATCATTATTGGTAAATTTCATTCCTTTCTCAAGTTTATTGCCTCGTAAGAACTGATCTGCCTTAAGGCGTTTGCCTGATTTGCCCATGAGCTCAAGGATATTCACTGCACCATTTCCCGATGCAACATGGATTTCATTGTTTGGGTATTCTAATATCGTGCCGGGTTGAGTCCCAGACTCATTTGACTTGATTGGTTCAGCTCTAAATATCTTAAGTGTTTTTTTGTTAAAGTTGGTAAATGCTCCGGGCCATGGTGTCATAGCGCGAATTTTGGCGCATATTTTTTCACTCGATTCTTCCCAGTGAATTTCACCATCGCTTTTTTTTAGCATTGGTGCAAACGTTGCAAGTTTGTGATTTTGCGGAACAGGGTTCAAAGAACTTGCCGATATTGCATCAAGAGTTGAACAAATCAGATCGCCTCCCATGTCTGCAAGCCTGTCATGGAGGGACTCAGCAGTGTCATTGGTTAAAATGTCTGTTGTTGAAGTAAGCAGGATATCACCTGTATCAAGGCTTTCTCCCATAATCATTGTGGTTACCCCGGTTGTTTTGTCCAGATTTGTAATTGCAGCCTGAATTGGTGAGGAACCCCGATATTGCGGGAGCAGTGATGCATGGATGTTAACCGGATAAATTGTCGGGATATTAAGAATTTCTTTAGAAAGTTTTTGACCAAATGCTACAACAACAAAAAGATCGGGGTTTAAAGCCTTAAGCTGCTTTGTAATTAAAGGATTATTAATATTTTCCGGCTGAATAACTTCAATTCCAAATTTTTTGGCAACTTGTTTTACAGGAGAAGGAGTGACTTTTCTGCCTCTGCCTTTAGGTCTGTCAGGCTGGGTTACTACAAGACTAATATTGTGTTCTGAGTTTAATATTGCTTTAAGAGCCGGAACAGAGAAATCCGGTGTTCCCATGAAAATTATGTTAAATTTATTTCTCACTTTCTTTTAGTTTTTTTGCAATCCTTTTTTTGTACATTCTTCTTTTTAGACTGCTGACCCTCTCAAAAAAGAGAATTCCGTCAAGATGATCAATTTCATGTTGCATAATTATAGCGAATATACCTTCAACATTAAATTCGAGTTTTTCCCCTTCAGCATTTTCCCCTTTTACTGTTACACTTTCAAATCTTTTTACATTTGACTTAAAATCAGGAACGCTTAAACAGGCCTCATTTTCTGATACAATGCTTCCGGATTTTTTAATAATTTCAGGATTAACAAGCGCTTTAAATTTTTTGTCCGGGTTCTCTTCTTCCGAACCTTCTGCCATAGCATCATAAACAATAATTCTTTTATTGATCCCAATTTGTGGAGCTGCAAGTCCGACTCCCGGAGCCTGAAACATTGTTTCTCCCATATCCTTAATTAAGGTTCTAATCTTGTCATCAATCTTACCATCAGTGATTTCAACAGGTCCGGATGGTTGTAATAATGATGCTTCAGGATATTGTAAAATTTTAAGAATAGTCATTGCTTAAAATATCCTTTGCTTTTTTAATATCTTTGCTTATCTGGTCTGAAAGTTCCTTGATATTAGAGAATTTTTTTTCGTCTCTCAGTCGCTCGATGATGTTTACACGAATTCTCGTATCATAAATATCCGAAGCAAAATCATCAAGGATATGAACTTCAATTGTAAATATGTGGTCATCAAATGTTGGGCTGTATCCAATATTTGCAACGCCTTGAAAAACACCTTTTGTGCATTCGACTTTGACAGCATAGACACCAAACTTAGGGCATAATTCATCATGGAGTTTTATATTGGCGGTGGGAAAGCCAAGCTGGCTTCCACCCCGATTTCGACCTTTGATAACTTTTCCCCGGATTTGATAATATCTGCCAAGGTATTTTGGTACATCGCTAACCCTGCCGTCCATAACAAGATTGCGTATTTTTGTACTGCTTATCCTTTCAGTGCCGGTTGCAGAGTCGTTTACCCAGTCAGGGATAATTACCGAAAAGCCTGCTTTTTCACCTTCTTTTTTTAAGAGAGATATATTCCCTTCGCGATTCTTTCCAAACAAATAATCAGGGCCTACAATTATTGCTTTCATTCCAAGTCTTGCAATAAGAAAATCGTGAATAAAGGTTTTGGGGGGGGTTGCTGCAAATTCTTTTGTAAAGGTAAGGCAGAGGATATAATCAACTTCTGCAAGTTCTATAAGTTCAATCTTCTGGTCTCGTCTTGTAATAAGTGGCGGACCGGATTTTCCCAAAGCTCTCAAAGGATGAGGATCAAAGGTTATAACAATAGATATGCCGTTGATCTTGTTTGCTTTTTTAATAACCTGACGGAAAAGAGCTTGATGTCCTTTATGTACTCCGTCAAAATTACCAACGGTGATCACACTGTTTTTTAAAGGCTTGGTTAGCTCATTTATGTTTTCTATTACTTTCATTGTATTCCTAAAATAGTCTTTAATTACTATTTTGCAAGCCTTTGCTACAAGTGGGCTTGACAAAAGTTTAGAACATTTATATATACTTTATTCACTGTTTGAAAGCAATATTTTATTTTGCATTAATAATGTGCCGAAGTGGTGGAATTGGTAGACACGCTTGTTTCAGGGACAAGTGAGCCTCTGCTTGTGGGAGTTCGAATCTCCCCTTCGGCACCATATTTATTTTAAATTCCTGCTACCATATTTAATAGCAGCCTGGGCTGCTGCAAGTCGTGCAATTGGGACTCTGTATGGCGAACAACTTACATATGTCAGTCCTTCT
>JAIOSM010000477.1 GCA_021107575.1 Desulfobacteraceae bacterium
AGTTATGCCGACCTGGCATCCTTTATCTCTTCTTGAAAATTCGATAAGAAAAAGAGATGCCTGGGAAGATATGAAAATTGTTATGAAATTTCTTGGATTATAATGCTTGTAAATTCTTTCATAGATGCTTTTATAAATACACTCGCTGCTGAGAAAGGGTATTCTAAACATACTCTGCGGGCATATAGAAAAGATGTTCAGGATTTTGTTCAGTTTATTCTTGAAGAAGATGACCTTTCAGATGAAATATTATTAAATCTGTTGCAGGATAAATCCAGAAACCCTGTGAGAGAATATGTTTCAAAGCTCGTAAAATCAGAGTTAAAAAAACGTTCCATTGCAAGAAAGCTTTCAGGATTGAATACTTTTTTTGATTATCTTGTTAAAATAGGAAAACTTAAATTAAATCCTGGTAATGGAATCAACATTCCAAAGTTCGAGAAAAGCATTCCGCATTTCTTAAGCATAGATGACCTTTTTAGGCTGCTTGATTCAATTAAGACCGATACATGGCTTGAAAAGAGAAACCTTGCTATATTTGAAACTTTTTACTCCACAGGAGTACGTGTTTCAGAAATAGAAGGACTTAATTTGCAGGATATTGACTTTAACAATAATATGATAATAGTTACTGGAAAGGGATCAAAACAGAGAATAGTTCCTATTGGTACAAGAGCACTTGATGCCATAAAAGAGTACAGGAAACATTTTCCTAAAGATTTTATTCCTCTGTTTTTGAATAAAAATCATACAAGACTTTCTTCAAGATCCATCAGGAGAACTTTGGAAAAACTTGTTATTGATTGTGAACTTAATGTGCCGGTAACTCCGCATACTTTACGTCATTCATTTGCAACACATATGCTTGACTCTGGTGCTGATTTGCGTGGAATTCAGGAAATTCTTGGGCATGCAAGCCTGTCTACAACGCAGGTTTATACCCATGTGAGTATGGATAAATTAAATCAGGTGTATGATAAGGCGCATCCCAGAAGTTAATAAGAAGAACAGGAGTTTACTATGACTGAAAATTTTCATGGAACAACAATACTTGCATTGCGCCATAATAAGAAAGTGGTGGTTGCAGGTGATGGCCAGGTAACACTTGGCAATACAATAACAAAACATAAAGCAAAAAAAGTAAGAAGAATATATAATGATAAAATAATTACCGGATTTGCGGGAGCCACTGCTGATGCTCTTACTCTTTCAGAAAAACTTGAAAAAAAGCTTGAAAGGTACAATGGAAATTTGACCAGGGCAGCTGTGGAGCTTGCCAGGGAATGGCGTACTGATAAGTATCTAAGACGTCTTGAAGCAATGATGATTGCAGCAGATAAAGAAAATACTTATTTGCTTTCAGGAAATGGTGATGTAATTGAACCTGATTATGGTGTTATCAGCATAGGTTCAGGGAGTGCGCCGGCACAAGCTGCTGCAAGTGCGCTGATGAAGCAGACAGACCTTGATGCTGTAAAGATTGCAGAAGAGGCAATGATTATTGCAGCTTCAATATGTATTTACACTAACGCAGAATTAACAATAGAAACTATATAGATTATATAAGAGATTAAATGATGAAGGATTTAAAACCCAGCCAGATTGTAGATGAATTAAATAAATATATTATTGGACAGGATAACGCAAAAAAAGCTGTTGCAATTGCTTTAAGAAACAGATGGAGAAGAATGCAGCTTGACCCGGAATTACAAGAAGAAATAGCTCCTAAAAATATCATTCTGATAGGTGCAACAGGTATTGGTAAAACTGAGATTGCAAGAAGACTTGCCAAATTGACAGACTCACCGTTTTATAAGGTTGAAGCTTCAAAGTTTACCGAAGTTGGATATGTAGGACGAGATGTGGAATCCATGATCAGAGACATTGTGGAGCTTACTGTGAATAAACTGAGAATAAAAGAACAAGAGCACGTTCAGGAAAAAGCATGCAAGATTTCTGAAGAAAGAGTTCTTGATTTGCTTCTTCCATCAGAGAATAAACCTTTAAACACAGATTTAAACACTGATTCAGAGAATACTGTTGCTTTCGACTCTTCAGGTGCAAATACCAGAAAAAAGCTTAAGAGTATGTTGGAAAAAGGAAAACTTGATTCACGGGAAATTGAGCTTGATGTGAGTGACAACTCTTCACCTGTTGTGGAGATATTCACCAATGCCGGAATGGAAGAGATGGGTGTAAACATGAAAGACATGCTCGGTAACCTTATGCCAAAGAATACAAAGCGGCGCAAAGTCAAGGTGTCCGAGGCTTTAAAAATTATTGCACAAGAAGAGGCCGCTCATCTTGTGGATATGGAAAAAGTGAAAACTGATGCAATCTATATGGTGGAACAGTCTGGAATTATATTTTTAGATGAGATAGATAAAATTGTAGGGAAAGACAATGCTAATAATCCTGAAGTGTCCAAAGAAGGCGTGCAGAGAGATTTGCTTCCCATAGTTGAGGGCAGTTCTGTCCCGACAAAATATGGGACTGTAAATACTGATCACATTCTATTCATGGCAGCAGGGGCATTCCATATCACTAAGCCTTCTGATCTTATACCGGAACTCCAGGGGCGCTTCCCCATAAGAGTTGAGCTCCACTCTCTTGGGAAAAAAGAATTTGCACAAATACTTACCACCCCTAAGAATGCTCTCTTACTCCAGTATATTGCGCTTTTAAGAACAGAAGGAGTTGAACTTTCATTTACCGATGATGGTGTTGATAGAATCGCAGCCATTGCAGAAGAAGTTAATAATACAACAGAGAATATTGGTGCAAGACGGCTTCATACACTTATGGAAAAATTGTTGGAAAATATTCTTTTTCAAGCTCCTGATGTTAAAGAAAAGAATATAGAAATTGATGCTGCGTTTGTGGACAATCAGCTGAAGGATATAGTAGAAGATCAAGATTTAAGCCGATATATTTTATAATCATGAAAAGGTATATTTTATGATAGAGAAAAGTAATATTCCAAAAATACTTATCGAGGCTTTGCCTTATATCAGGAAATTCTCCGGCAAGAGAATTGTTATTAAATATGGCGGGCATGCCATGGTTGATGAACAATTAAAACAGGCCTTTGCGAGTGACATAACGCTTTTAAAATATATAGGAATTAATCCCATTGTAGTTCATGGTGGCGGGCCTCAAATTAATAAAGTCTTAGATTCCATGGGGATTACATCCAAGTTTATAAGAGGTATGAGATATACTGATGATGAAACTATGGATGTTGTTGAGATGGTGCTTGGTGGAAAAGTAAACAAAGAGATTGTGGCAAATATTAATTCAAAGGGTGGCAAAGCTGTTGGGCTTACGGGGAAGGATGGTTCTTTGATCATTGCTGAAAAAATGAAGATCTATAAGGATCAGGACCCGAATCAAACAGCAGATAAACCACCTGAGATAATTGATCCCGGAATGGTGGGAGAGGTGTCCCAAATCAATCCGGATATTATTTATACACTTGCGGATCAGGGCTTTATCCCTGTTATTGCACCTGTGGGTGTTGGGAAAAATGGAGAAACATACAATATTAATACCGATCTTGTAGCATCAAACATTGCTTCAGCAATTGATGCTGAAAGGCTTATCCTTTTAACTGATGTGGATGGTGTTTTAGATTCTAACGACAATCTTATCTCGTCTGTAGGCTTTGAATCAGCAAGAGAGATGATTTCAGAAAAAGTTATCCTCGGAGGCATGATACCGAAAGTTGAGTGTGCATTACAAGCGCTTAAAAAAGGTGTTTCAAAATCCCATATTATTAATGGGAAGGTCGAACATGCGGTTTTGCTTGAACTTTTTACTGATTCAGGAATAGGCACTTTATTTTTTAATGAATAATTACTATATTTGGATAAATAATTATGGATACATTTAGTAAAACAGATCAGAACATTATAAATACTTATGCAAGAGTACAAAAAGTTTTTGTTTCAGGTAAAGGTTGTGTCTTAAAAGATGAAGATAATAATTCATATATTGATTTTTTAGCAGGCATTGCAGTCTGCAGCTTAGGTCATTGCCATCCGAAAATTACAAAAGCAATTTCAGATCAAGCGTCAAAGCTTGTTCATGTTTCAAACCTTTTCTATACTCAACCCCAGGCTGAACTTGCGTCCATGCTTGTTGAAAAGAGCTTTGCTGATAAAGTTTTCTTTGCAAATTCTGGTGCAGAAGCTAATGAGGCTGCCATTAAACTTGCCCGAAGATATTTTTATATAAAAGGTGACAAAAGCAAATTTAAGATCATTACAATGGAAAAATCTTTTCATGGACGAACCATGGCAGCACTATCTGCAACCGGTCAGGAAAAGATAAGACAGGGATTTGATCCGGTTTTAGAAGGCTTTATCCATGTTCCTTTTAATGATATTAAAAGTTTAAAAAAATGTGTTGAGCAAAACTCTGACTCTGATTCCGGTAGTTCAAGCATATGCGCAATAATGCTTGAACCTGTGCAGGGCGAGGGTGGAGTTATTCTAGCAGACCCTGATTATTTACAAAGTGTGAGAAAACTTTGTGATGATAATGATATCCTTCTGATTTTTGATGAAATACAGACTGGCATGGGACGATGTGGCAGATTATTTGCCTATGAAGAGTATGATGTCATACCTGACATTATGACCCTTGCAAAGGCTTTGGGCAATGGCCTGCCTATAGGTGCGATGCTTGCATCAAAAAAATCAAAACAGGGTTTTGATTTTGGCAGTCATGGCTCGACATTTGGCGGAAGTCCCTTGGTAGCAAGCGCTGCCATTGAAGTCGTAAGAATAATAAGTAATCCTGATTTTCTATCAGAATGCAGGCAAAAGGGTGAATATTTTAAGCAACAGCTTTTTATGCTTAAAGAAAAGTATGATTTTATAAAAGATATCCGTGGTATGGGTCTTCTCATTAGCCTCGAAATTGAGACTAAAAAAGATAATAAAATAGATGCCGTTGATATTGATGCTGATCGTATTGTTCAGGAGTGTATGGGAAAAGGCTTTATTATTAATGCAATTCAGGGTAATATTCTAAGATTCGCTCCACCTCTTATTATTGAAGAAAATGAGATAGATAAGCTTGTTATATGTCTTGATGGTATTTTTGCAAAGGAGAGTAGATCTTGAAAAAAGATATAATTTCACTTCTTGACCTTAAAAAAGAAGATTTTGATATTTTTTTTAAAAAAGCTATAGAGTTAAAAAAAAGGTTCAATCAAGGAATAGTTGATATGCCATTAAAAGGCAAATCTCTGGGGTTAATTTTTGATAAACAATCTACTCGTACAAGGGTTGCATTTGAAACTGCAATGATACAACTTGGCGGGCATCCGATTTTTATGCGTTCTGAGGATACACAGGTTTCAAGGGATGAACCTGTAAAGGATACTGCAAGGGTTCTTTCCAGATATATTGATTGCCTTGTCATGAGAACATTTGATCATACAATTGTTGAAGAATTTGCTAAAAATTCTTCAATCCCTGTGATTAATGCTTTAACTGATTCTTTTCATCCATGTCAGATATTAAGTGATTTGATGACTATTATTGAAAAGAAAAATGGATATGATAATATCAAAATCGTCTGGGTTGGAGATGGCAATAATGTAGCAAATTCGTGGATTAATGCGGCAAGCGTTCTGGGACTTGAGCTTGTTGTTGCCTGTCCTGAGAAGTATTCAGTGAAAAAAGATATTATAGATAACGCGTTTGAAAAGACTAAGAATAATGTTGTTTTCACAGATGATCCAACAACTGCAGTCAAAAATGCTGATGTTATTTATACAGATGTGTGGGCAAGTATGGGTGAAGAGACTGAACTAGAAGAAAAACACAGGGCTTTTAAAGAGTTCCAGGTAAATAAGGAGCTTGTTGCAAAAGCAAAAGATGATGCCATTGTAATGCACTGTCTTCCAGCCCATAGAGGAGAGGAAATATCTGAAGATGTTCTGGAGGCTGAAAACTCAGTGTTTTGGGACCAGGCAGAAAATAAAAGGCATATGCATAAGGCAATACTTGAGACTTTGATAAGTCATAATGGCTATACATAATGGATAATTCATGAAGCATAATTCAAAACTAAGGGGTGTACACGGTGGTTGATATAAAAAAAGTTGTTCTGGCATATTCAGGCGGGCTTGATACTTCTGTTATTTTAAAGTGGTTGATTGAAACCTATAAATGTGAAGTTGTTACATTTACAGCTGACATAGGTCAGGAAGAAGAACTTGATGGTCTTGAAGAAAAAGCAATTTTAAGAGGAGCGGTAAAAGCATATATTGAGGATCTAAGAGAAGAATTTATTAAAAATTATGTTTTTCCGGCTTTTAGAGCTAATGCAATATATGAAGGACAATATCTTTTGGGTACATCCATAGCAAGACCGCTTATTGCAAAAAAGCAGATTGAAATTGCAACGAAAGAAGGCGCTGATGCAGTAAGTCATGGGGCAACAGGGAAAGGAAATGATCAGGTAAGATTTGAGCTTGGTTATTATGCTATTAACCCGGAGATAAAAATTATTGCACCCTGGCGTGAATGGGATCTTACCTCAAGAACTAAACTTATGGGTTTTGCAAAAGATCATGGAATTGAAATCCCACAGACCATTAATAAACCATTCTCCATAGACAGGAATATGCTTCATATCAGTTTTGAAGGTGGAGTACTTGAAAATCCATGGACTCCTGCACCTGATGAATTATATATTATGTCAGTCAGGCCTGAAGATGCACCTGATACTCCTGAAATTATCGATATTACATTTGAAAATGGTGATCCTGTTGCTATAGATGATGAAGAACTTTCTCCTGCAAAACTTTTTAAAAAACTTAATCAGGTTGCAGGGAGGAATGGTATTGGAAGAATAGATATTGTTGAGAACAGGTTTGTTGGTATGAAATCAAGGGGAGTTTATGAAACTCCCGGGGGCACGATTTTAAGAGTTGCTCATTTGAATATGGAATCAATCACTCTTGACCGAGAAGTTGCTCATATCCGTGATTCTCTGATTCCAAAGTATGCAGAACTGATTTATAATGGTTTCTGGTTTTCGCCGGAAATGAAGATGATGCAGAATATGATAGATGATACACAGCGCCATGTTTCAGGGAAGGTAAGGCTTAAACTTTACAAAGGTGGTTGTTACGTATTGGGCAGAGAGTCTGATAATTCACTCTATGATGAGTCATTTGCTACTTTCGAAGATGATAATGTCTATTCCCAGAAAGATGCAGAGGGCTTTATTAAACTTAATGCATTGAGATTTAGAATCAGGGAACTGTGCCGCAAAGCAAATAAAAGTTAAAAGAGGATAAAATGTCTGAAAAACTTTGGGGTGGTCGATTTTCAGAAAAAACAGATAAGTTGGTTGAAAAAATCAATGCATCAATCAATGTAGACAAAAGGCTTTATTCAAAAGATATTGAAGGAAGCATTGCCCATGTAAAAATGCTTGCCCATGAATCTATTATTGCAGAAGATGAAGCCGGTGCTATTGTAAAAGGGCTTATCAAGGTTCACGCTCAAATTGAAAAAGGCGAGATTGACTATTCAGATGAACTCGAAGATATTCATATGCATGTTGAAGATGCCTTGGGGAAAGTCATGGAAAAAGCCAGCGGCCACATTGCAAAAAAACTTCATACCGCAAGGAGTCGTAATGACCAGATTGCTTTAGATGTAAGAATGTATCTAAAGGATGAGATTAACAACATAATTAGTTTAATCATTGGGCTTCAAAAAACTATTGTTCAAAAAGCTCAGGATCATATTGATGTTGTAATGCCAGGGTATACACATCTTCAAAGAGCTCAGCCTTTGCTTTTTTCTCATCATTTAATGGCATATTATGAAATGTTTAAAAGGGATAGACAAAGGTTTGAGGATTGCTTTAAACGGACAGATGTCATGCCTTTAGGTGCAGCAGCTTTAGCAGGAACTACATATCCTGTTAACAGAGAATTTGTAAAAGAACTGCTTGAATTTTCAGAAGTTTCTGAGAACAGTATAGATGCAGTCTCAGACAGAGATTTTGTTGTGGAGTTTATTTCTGATGCTTCCATTGCAATGTTACACCTTTCACGCTTTTCAGAAGAACTGATTTTATGGTCATCATCAGAGTTTGGTTTTATTACAATATCTGATGCTTTTACAACAGGATCAAGTATTATGCCCCAGAAGAAAAATCCTGACGTTGCAGAACTTGTAAGAGGCAAAACCGGGAGAGTTGTTGGTAATCTCATGGCCATTATCACTCTGCTTAAATCTTTACCATTGGCGTACAACAAGGATATGCAGGAAGATAAAGAGCCATTGTTCGATACTGTTGATACATTAAAGATTTGTCTTGATGTTTATGCACGCATGATTCCTAATATTAAAATTAATAAAGAAAAAATGCAGAATTCCTGTAGCAAAGGATTTATGAATGCCACGGACTTAGCAGACTATCTTACTGTAAAAGGAGTGCCTTTCAGAGAATCACATGCCCTGTCCGGCAAGCTTGTTGCCTATGCTCTTGAGAACAAGAAAGAGCTTCAGGATCTTTCTTTGACAGAATTTAGAAAGTTCAGTGATTTGATTGAGGATGATCTGTTTGAGTATCTAACTCTTGAGAGCATGATTAAAAGAAGAAAATCCTATGGTGGAACAAGTTATGATAATGTGAAGAGCCAGATTGTAAAAGCTTTTGATGAACTTAATAATAGTGAGTAAGCACAAAATTATGAGAAATTATACAAAAATCTTCAAAATTTTCAATTTAGTTTTCACCCTGTTAGTCTTTGGTGCGTTATTATTTGGATTGGTTTTTTCAGG
>JAIOSM010000410.1 GCA_021107575.1 Desulfobacteraceae bacterium
ACAGCTTCTTTATTAGCTTCGATTGCTTCTTTTATAAACCCTTTCATAAAATATGCAGTACCAAGAGTTGTAAAAGCCTGGACAAACTTCGAATTATGAATAATTGCCTTTTTCAGCATTTTTATTGCTTCATCAATCTTTTTTGCATCTTCAACAGGATCAGTACCAACGCATTGTTGAAGCAAAACAAAAGCAATATTCCCATATCCTTCAGCAAAGCCTACCCGCGCTTTAATGGCATATTTATTAAACCTTAAACATCCTTCAAGATCTTTTCTCTGGAGGCACAGTCCTCCCAGAAGAACATAAGCTTCAGCAAGGCTGGGACTGCATTCAAGAGCGTCATGTAGCACGCTTTCTGCTTCATCATATTCTTTTTTACCCATGAGCGCCACAGCAAGGTTATAATGTGTTGTGCCACATTCAGTATTCTGGGTAAGTTGAGATCGCAAATACGCAATATGTTCATCAATATCTTTTAAAGGGAGTCCCCCTGATTGTTTCTGATTTTCCATTTAATATTATCCTTTTGGTTTAAATGTATTATTCATAATTTATAATAATATAAAGCAATTATTCTAATTTGAAAGCCTTTTATATCAAAAAATTAAATTAATTGATAGGTACCTTAAAATCTGAATATTTGCCAAATGATAGGCGCGCAACAACTGTGTATGGCTTTAGGGTTGGCTTAGTAACTCCAATCTGCATGACTTACTGGTATTCTATTTAATTCATCTTTAATCTGTTTCCAATGAGGTGAATAATTATCCATATAATTTTTAAATCTGTTGTTGTGATTCCGTTCAAGTAAATGAATCATTTCATGAGCCACAACATATTCCAGGTGGTGAATTGGCTTTTTGGCTAATTCCAGATTTAGCCAAATTCGTTTTTTCTCAATATTGCAAGATCCCCACTTTGTCTTCATTCGCTTGATACCACAGAAATCCACCTTGACACTAATTTTCTTTTCCCAATGTTCAACGATTTCAGGAAGTATATTTTTAAGTTCTTGTCTATACCATTCATTCATTACTCTTTGTTTGTTTTCAAAACTTGCATTTTTGCGAACATATAAATCCAAATATGTTTTTCCCTTTAAATCAACAAAACCTCTACCATTAGTATCTTTTATTCTAAGTAAATATCTTAGTCCCTGAAAATAGTGGCTTTCTCTCTCTTTATATTCCCTGGGTGATATGCGTTCCTGATTTTTAAATTTTCTTTGATGACGTTTTATCCAACTTAATTTTGAAATGGCAAACAATTTAATTGTATCATCATCTATGCGCAAGGGTGCTGAGATACGAACACGCCCGGTTGGTGGATATACTGCCAGATGCATATTTTTTATGTTTTTATGGACAATATCGACTGTTATATTGCTTATAGTTATTTGATTCATCTTTAATAATCCCGTTGATTTTTAACAATATCAAATATTCTTGAAATTTCTTCACCTTCTGTAATACCATACTCACTTACAACTTCTTGAATAGCGTTGTGAACTTGTCTTGATCTGATTTTATAATCACGCCAGGAGTCTTTCTTTGTTGTCATTATTTTTCTATCAAGCTTATTGGCCAAATCTTCGTTTTTATCCAGATTGTCATATAATGCTCTTTTTGCATTTGTAGTAAGTGATGCAGGATAAGTTTTTACATTTGGTTTTTTAATTTTCCTTGTAAGTGCTACGATTTCATCCAAATAATTTTCATATTCCTCTGTCTGTAACTTTCTGAGTTTAATAAGTTCATCCAAAAGGACGCTCATTTTCTCATAATACATTGGGTTTGTCGGGCTTTCTTCAATAATTACTTTGCGCAAATTGTTTTCAATGGTTTCTGCTATTGAATCTTTAGTTTTTTGAATATTTGCCGGAAGTTCCTTGATGGCATCTTTTCCTTTTTCAACAATCAATTCTACCAAACTCAGATCATCAAATTTTGAAAGAACTCTACTTTCCTCAGCTCCAAGATATGAATCAATAAGATGGCGCATTGCCGGTTCATATTGCTTTAAATCAATATAATCACCACTTGCAATCTGAATTTCTTTACGCAGGTTTTCAAAAAATTTAACCTCTTTCTTTATCTTTTCAATCTCAGAAACAGTGTAGCCTGCACCTGTCATTTCATCTGCTAAATTTGCATAGGCACGAATTAAGGAAATCACAGCTTTATAAAGGGCAACTCGTCTTGGCTCGGTATCTTTTAAATCATCTAAATTTTCTGATAACCCTACAAAATAGTGTTGAAACTGAACTTGCCCTTTTGGTGGCTGTACTAGTTCTATTAATGCTCTTATAGTTTCCAAAGCATCCTCTAAACGCTCTTTCCCTTTTTTCAAGCGGTCTTCCAATAACCCTGCAACATCCTCTTGTTCATAAGAATCAAAAACTTCGGAAGTGTAATCCTTTATAGATTTATCCAGGCTTTTAAATAAATCTTTGTAATCAATAATATAACCATACTCTTTATCCTCCCCATCCAACCGGTTTACCCTGCATATCGCCTGAAAAAGACCATGATCTCTCATGTTTTTATCAATATAAAGATATGTTGCAGATGGTGCATCAAAACCTGTAAGTAGTTTATCAACTACAATGAGTAATTTCATTTGAGCAGGTTCATCAACGAATTTCTTTTTTACATCTCTTTCAAATGCTTCTACTTTATTGATTGCTTTTTCCGGATCTTCGTTAAAATAACTGGCAAGCATCTGCTTGTATATTTTATATTGTCGAAGTTTTTCAGTATATCCTTCTCCGCTCTCTTCTCCTTTAATATCAGCATGAGAAGGGGCAAATGAAGTAACGATTGCACAATGCTTTAAGCCTGCATTTTGAAAAAGTTCATAATATCTGCACGCATTATAAATACTTTCAGAAACCAACATGGCATTTCCTCTGCCATTTTGTAAGCGTTCCCTGGTTTCCATATCAAGCATTACATCAACAACAACTTTTTCTAAACGCGATTTTGAACTAAATACCTTCTTGATTGTGCCCCATTTTTGTTTTAATTCTGTTTTTGCAAAATCAGTCAATCCTTGCGTTTTGGCATCAAACCACTGGTCAATTTTATCCATTGAAGCAATTTTTTGTTCAATGTCTCTTGCTTCATACCTAAGATCAAGAATCACCTTGTCTTTTACAGCTTCATCAAATTTGTATGTATGAATATATTTACCAAATACTTCAATACTTTTTTTCTTATCTTTTTTAAGGAGTGGTGTACCTGTAAAACCGATAAAAACAGCATCAGGTAAAAGAGTTGTCATTGCCTCGTGCAATTTTCCGCTTTGGGTTCGATGGCATTCATCAACAAATACATAAATATCACCTTTGGCTTTAAAATTTGTCGGCAAGCTTGCTTTTAAATTTACTATGTATTCATCAACATCTTTCTCATCGATTTCATCCTTCCCGCTAAATTTGTGAACAAGTGAGCATAAAAGCCATGAAGAATTTGAATTGAGTTTTTCAATTAAATCATTACCACTTTCTGTTCTGTAAATATGTTCATCAACCCCTTTGTAAACTTTTTCAATTTGTTCATTAAGTTCAACTCTGTCGGTAATTACCAAAACACGAGCATTTTCCACATTTTCACGAATCCATCTGCTAAGCCAGACCATGGTTAAGCTTTTACCGCTGCCTTGTGTATGCCAGATTATACCGCTTTCCCGTTGCCTGATATGTTCCTGAGCAGCTTTTTGTCCAAAATACTGATTTGGTCTGGAAAGCTTTTTTATTCCTCGGTCAAAAACAATATTGTCGTGCAACAATTCAATAAAACGCTTTTTATTAAGCATTTCAATGATATTTTTATCTAAACGATGCTCAATAGTTGCTGCTAATTTACGGATGGGCTTTGTAAGTTCAAGCAGGTATTTATCATTAGGGTTGTTCTCTGCGTTAACTTCTTTCCACTTTAAATAATATTTTTCCTTTGTTTCAACAGCTCCGTAGGCAATCCCTTCGATGTCGCTGCCTGCCATTATATATTGAAGCGTAGTAAAAAAAGGTTTAATAAATATGTGCTTCTGGTTATCAAGATTTTGACGGATACCTTCTGAAATTGAAACCGTACTTCGTTTAAGTTCAATTACTCCCAGAGCAATTCCATTTACATAAATAACAATATCAGGGCGTTTTTTATGAACACCCTTAATGGTAACTTCTTCGGCAATGGCAAAATCGTTGTTAAGTGGATCTTTCCAGTCAATTAACTGAATTGTTTTTTTATTCTGCCCGATATCAGATTGAACATTTACACCATAACGAAGCATGGAATATACTGCCTTATTTACATCATAAAGGCTTTTGCTTTGGTCGCCCACTGTTTTGTTAAATTCATAAAGAGCTTTTACAATAAGGTTATCGCTATATTTCTTTTTATTTTTAAGGTAATCACGTAATATCTCTTCTTCAATATTACTATTATCTTCTCTGTCTTCCCAATTACCAAGATAACGGTAATTTAATTTCTTTTGAAACAGCTCAACAACTCTATTTTGTGTAACTCTTTCTAATTGACCTATTTTACTCATTATCTTCCTCTTTGGGTAAGAGTTTTTTTATTTCCTTATCAAAATCAGAGATGTAATTTTGATCTTGAATGACTCGGTATTTTCCGTATTCACTTTCAGCTTTTATCTTGGCATCTAACATTGAGATTTCCCCCAAATCATTGAGAATTGGATAATCAGTAAGTTCTAAGAATTGAACAAGAAAGGTTGCCCAATCTTTCATATTCATTACTTTTCGGTTTATTGCTCTGCTCTCTGCCAAATCAAGATAGGATGTTACGATTCTTTGCAGGGTTTTTAGATGCTTTTCGTTTAAGTAGTTTTTGGCAATTGCAACATCGCTTTTAAGAATTTTCCCGTTGGGGGAATGTTTCCAGGTTTTAAGTCCCATATATATTTTTTTTGCATCTGCTTTTGTATAAATTATTTCGGCTGCTGTTTTTCCCGTTATTGCCCAGTGTAATTTATTTTGTACAGTTGCAAAAAAATGTTTTGTAATATCAGCTTTGTTATCATAATCAGCTGAAAGTGCGTAAATATCTGTGATTTTTTGGTAAAGCCTTCTTTCACTTAAACGAATTTCTCTAACTCGTTCAAGCATTTCATCAAAATAGTCTACGCCAAAATGTTTTATCTGCTTTAGGCGTTCATCGTCCATTGCAAAACCTTTTACAATGTACTCGTGAAGTATTTCAGTAGCCCATTTTCTAAATTCTATGGCTCGGTGCGAGTTTACACGATAACCAACTGCGGTAATTGCCCTAAGATTGTAATATTTTACCTCTTTTAGCTGTGTTTTACCTTCAATTGCACCATGTTGAGTGGTGTGTCGGAAATTCCGGCATGCCACTTTTTCATCTAACTCGCCATCACTAAAAATATTTTTCAGATGTTCGGTAATGGTAGAACGCCCTTTTTCAAAAAGTTCGGCAATAGTCTTTTGAGTGAGCCATAATGTATCATTCTGAAAAAAAACATCAACATTTACTTTACCGTTTTCGGTTTGAAAAATAACAAAATTTGAAAACTGTTTCAGTTCTGTGTTTTTTTCATATCAGCCTCTTTTTACCTGTTAACAGCTCCTGCATCATGCCTGTTTTAAGCATTTTGTATTTGGATAGTTGAGTTTCTAATTGTTCTATTTCGGTGTCCATGTCGGATAAAACCGTGGCAATTGTAGTTTGCTCGGCTTTGGTAGGTGGAAGGGGGATTTGAATCTTAAATAAGTCTCTTATATAGATTGCAGCAACACTTGTTGTTCCCGTTGCAATGTTTTTCAATTGGGTAATCAATTGCTTTGAATTAAGTATATAATTCATATAGAAATTTGATTCAATTTTCTTCGGGTCAAATTTAAACCGTATAATGTTAGAATTAAAATATGCCTTTGATAATTCATTACGCCATATTGCTACTTTGCCAACAAGTTCTAAAGTGTTCCTTGTATTAAAAAGTACGTCACCATATTTGAGAATATCCTTTTCTAAAGGGACAGCGGCACTTTGAATAAATTCAAGTTTTTTTAATGTAATACTTCCTCTTCCTAAATTCCCCATTTTTATTAATGGTACTCCATTATCAATTTCATTATTAGGATAATTACTGCCTAATTGTGTTGAAGTAATTAAAGTCTCAAAATCAACAACTTCCCACCCCTCTTTCGGTGTCAGCAACTCCTGCATAGTCCCTTGCTTGATGTTTCGTTTTTTAACAAGCAGTTTTTCCAAGCCTTCAATTAAGCCGTCCATATCGGAAAGGACGGTTGCAATGGCGGTTTGCTCGGCAAAGGTTGGTGGAAGGGGGATTTTGAAATCTTTTATATTCTTGGGACTAATATGTGGTATTGCCGATGCAGTTTTCACAGATTCACAATGTTGTGTGAAAAAATTACTGCAAACGAATTGTTTAAGATAATTAATATCAGCTTTTTCTGTTCTTAACCGAGCTACACGTTGTAATAATAATGCAGGTAAATCATTACTTGTAAGTTGGGCAAAACTTTTGCCAACAAGTGAGCCATCCATTGCAACAACTATATCTCCGTTCCTAAGTTCAAAAGTTCTAAGTTCAAAAGTTGTACTATGCCAATATTTTGTAATATCATCAGACCAATCAGTATTTCCTCTTTTAATATTGAAACCTCGTAGAAGCCTTATTCCACTTTTTGCAAACTTTGCGCTTGGAAAAGGAAACCCTGTGAGTAAATCTGTAAAAGAACCTAAATTCAAGGCATCCCAATCTTCCGGAATCACACCAACCTCAGTTTGCTGAAAATTTTTTGGTATTTTTATATCTTCTACCATGTGCAACCCATTTTTTTAAGGTGTTTCTCAACCTTGCTTGTTAAATCTGCCACATCATTTGTCAGCTTTGGCATTGGGGTCTCGTAGCGTTCTGCAAGTTCTTTTATCCGTTCAGTCAATCGATGGCTGATGGCATCCATTTCGGTTTTTATTTTGGCTTTTATTGTTGCCATCCATTTTTTATCTACCACAAGGGTTTTTATATCTTCAACCTTTAGTTTTGGATATTGTTTTATGACTTTTTCTTCAAGTTCAGCTAATGCTTTTTTAATTTCAGCTTTTAGTCCGGTTTCTGTTGCCATTAATGATTCATAAGATTTCAGCAAATCAAACTCTTCGCTATGTTCTTTGTTTCGTTTACCTGTTTCTCTAATTCGTTTTTTTAAAGCGGCTTTTGAAATATTGCCCTTATCATTCATTGCTTCAGTGAGTAATCCCTCCTCACCTCCATGCTCTTCACGCATTTCATCCATTTGGGCTACTATGGTATCTTGTTCTATTTGCAAATTATCAATTGCTATTTGTTTTGTTTGAAAATATTCCCGGATAATTAAATCTGGCGGGATTAATTGACCTTCAAGCCCTTCAATACCTGCTATGTCTTTGTCTTTTGCTCCTTTTTTCGTGGCTTTTTTTATCAATCTGGTTACTGCATTTCCTGCTTTCCAACCATCAGCAGTTAACTCATACAAATCATCCTGCATGATTTGCGCCCAATAATCCATTATGTGTTGATAGATATCATATTTATCGATCAACTCTTTTTTCTGATAGGTTTTGAGCAAGTCTTCTGAGATTTCTTTAATTACTTTTTTTGGCAGGCAGGCTTCTTTTAAATCCTTTAAATAAATAGTATTTCTGGTTTGCCATTTTGTAAAAATCTTATCCATTTCTTGCGAAAAAGTAATAAATTCCTTATGGGTAAAAATTGCAGATTTAATTTCATCCTTTTCAATATTTAAATCCCAGAAATTGGGGCTTTTGTTCTGTTTAAACAAATTAGTTTTTAAAGTTGGATATACTTTCCAATAGTTATTCAAGGCTTCAATGTCACGATTGGGTATTCCACCTTTTAAGTGTGCTTCAATATCCTGTATATCTTCTTTTTCCTGACTGTCGATATATCTTGGGATATTGAGATTGTAATCGTTTTTTACACCCTTGATTTTAGAAAGAGGAATTAACCTGCTGTATTTTGAAATTTGCAGTTGTTTATTAAAAACATCAACAATTTTATGAATGTCCTGCTCCTGCAATCGGTTTTTATTTCCGTCTTTAATAAAACCTTTGCCTGCATCAATCATAAAAATGCCTTTGCTGGCCTGAGCATCTTCCTTATCAATTATTATAATGGAAGCGGCAATTCCTGTACCGTAAAACAGGTTGGAAGGCAGACCGATAATTCCTTTTATATAACCTCTGTCTATAATACTTTTGCGTATTTTTGCTTCTGCATTTCCTCTAAACAATACGCCCAAAGGAAGGATAATTGCTCCTTTTCCTTTACTTTTCAATGATTTTATAAAGTGAAGCAAAAAAGCATAATCGCCATTTTTCTTTGGTGGAATACCAAAACCTTCAAATCGTTTGTAAATATCATTTTCAGCATCCAGCCCGTTGCTCCAGTTTTTATTGCTAAACGGCGGATTGGCAACTGCGTAATCAAAAGTCTTTAATAATCCTGTTGTATCATCTTTAAATAAAGGGTCGGCAAGTGTATTCCCCTGAAAAACCACAGAGTCAGGATTCCCATGTAACCACATATTCATGACAGCCAGGGCACGGGTGGCATTATCATTTTCCTGACCGTATATGGACAATCCATGGGAGGATTCATTTGCTGCTTTTAACAGCAGAGAACCGGAACCACAGGTGGGGTCATACACAGTGTCAGTTTGGCTTTCTGATTTATCAATTCCAATTACTTTTGCCATAATTCTTGAAACTTCGGCAGGTGTATAAAATTGCCCTTTGCTTTTTCCGCTTTCAGTGGCAAAGTGTCGCATCAGATATTCATAGGCATCACCAAGGATATCATCGTTCTCAACACGATTTCCACTAAAATCCAATGCCTCATTTTCAAATATTTCTATCAGATTGCTTAATGTTTCAACTTTGTCTTTGTCTTTTCCAAGTTTTTCATCATCATTAAAGTCTGCAACTGTGATAATTCCATTCAGGTCGTTTGCTTTGGCAAGTTCTCCGATAATCTTGTTGATTTTATCCCCGATGTCAACTTTACCTTTTAGTTTTATCATATCCTTAAAGCTTCCGCCTTCAGGAATATCAACCAAATCTCCGCCCTTGTCGGTTACATATTTCATAAACAACAAAACCAATACATAATCTTTGTACTGGCTTGCGTCCATGCTTCCTCTTAATTCGTCACAGCTTTTCCAAAGTGAGCTGTATAGTTCTGATTTCTTTATTGCCATATATTTTCTTTATCCTTTATTCAATTTATAAGTCCAATTCGAGGTTGTAAACGTAATAGTGTTTATTTCCCATTTAGCAACAATTTTTTTTTCATAATTAGAAAATCTCACGGTGGTATTAAAAACTCTGTTGAATTAATGTTCATTTAAACTTACTTTTTAGAACTATTATATTTTAAAAATGGTGTCAATGAAAGAATTCATATTGATCTGTTTGTCACAAGGCCTATCAACAGGCGATTCAAATCGAATATTGCAGGGATATTCAAATATATTTTCTGTTTTTGTATCACACTGTTTGAGAGAGCTTTAAAGGGCTTTTTAGAGCGCATCTTTCTATTTTTACTGCATAAACCTTTATTATGTTTTAGCTAAACTCAAATCTGAGTCTTTCTCAAAGGCAGACCTTGACAAAAAATAGAAACTTAAGCGAAAAAAGTCCTTTAAAGTTCTCTCTTATCCTGGAAACAAATAATAAATATTGAATAATTCCAGCACTTATGATAGCAAATTAGATTGATAAAATAATATATGTGCAGGAGAAAAAATTATGAAAAAAGGATGCTACACTGCTTTAATAACTCCTTTTGATGATGCAGGAGAGATTGACAATCAAGGGCTTGAACAACTTATAAATTTTCAGATAGAAAATGGAATCACAGGAATTCTTGCTGCCGGAACAACCGGAGAAAGCCCAACTCTGAAATGGGAAGAACATAACCTTGTAGTTCAGGAAATTGCAAAACATACTAAAAATAAATGTGCAAGTATAGCAGGCGCCGGAAGTAATAACACTGCAGAAGCTCTGAATGCTGTTGAACATGCTGCCCATGCAGGTTTTGAATCAGTTCTGCTGGTAGACCCTTACTATAACGGCCCAGGTTCCCTTGAAACCAGAAAAGAATATTATGAACCGATTGCTAAAACTTTCCCTCAAATGGACATTATTCCATATATTATTCCCGGGAGAACAGGTAGTCAAATGTTACCCCAGGACCTTGCTATCCTTTCAGATAAATACAGCAATGTATCTTCTGTAAAAGAAGCCACGGGAAACTTTGAAAATATGTACAAAACAAGAAAATATTGCAACGATGATTTTACAATACTTTCCGGCGATGACCCAATAATTTGTAAAATAATGACTGACCCTGCCATTAAAGCTGCTGGTGGAATTTCAGTCATGTCAAATATTGCTCCAAAGTTCTTAACTGAAATGATTTCTCTACTTGATAAAGGTGAGACAGACAAAGCTTTAGCAATCAATGAGGCTCTTACACCACTGCTTAATATTATAACTGTTATAACTGAGGAAGAGACTCAGTATGGCACAACTCAATGCAGGGCAAGGAATCCTCTGGCAGTAAAGACTCTCATGCAGATCCTTGGAATGCCTTCAGGATATTGCAGAAAACCCGTTGGAAAAATGACAACAAAGGGATTAAGTATTGTTGTAAAAGCTGCACAGCAAGTATGGAAAAATAATCCGGAAATATTTGCACCAATTGCAGATTTTTTCAAAATCGATATTGATGAAAGACTTAATAATAAAGCGTTAAGAAAGAATTTTGTTTACGATTATTAAAAAGCATAATAAAGCCGGGTTACAATAATCTGTTTCCCGGCTCAAATAATAATGCTTTATTTTTTCTTTAAGGCGAAGCCTCCACCATCTTCTAAAAACATGGTTGCTTTTAACCATTCAAAACCAAATCGAAGAAGTTCTGTATCATCTTTTTTTATCTCTTCAATTTTTGCAGGTTTAATTTCATAGCGATCAAGAAATGAACTTTCAAATACGAATCTCCTCAAAGCATCAAGGTTATAGCAAACCATAAAAAACAATTCTCTGCTCTTCTCGGTTAATTTCAAAGATGAGGGAACTGATTTGTTTCTAACTATTAAATCCATCCATTTATTATCCAGTTCTTCACGGATCTCAATACCCTGATCGTCGCGCCACTCCCTTACTGTCCATTCTTTTTCTTCTTCA